>DQSP01000297.1 GCA_015663215.1 Sulfurimonas sp. | reverse complement strand
TCTTTGATGCAAAA
Organism: Sulfurimonas sp.; assembly: GCA_015663215.1. Taxonomy (GTDB): domain Bacteria; phylum Campylobacterota; class Campylobacteria; order Campylobacterales; family Sulfurimonadaceae; genus Sulfurimonas. Next base: position 5,449 of record DQSP01000297.1, on the reverse strand, counting down.
GGCTTTAGAAAAAAAAGAGATAGTGCGACCAACTGATGGGTATGACCCTAGAAAGTGGATGGATTAAAACTCTTTACTAAATTTACTGTTTTTCATGATTTCCCTTATTCATTTTATTTTAACTTAGAATTGTTAAATTCTTAGTATGAATTTAGGTTACCACTCCACTGACTCACTTACTTCTTTGCTCATTGACAGTAATCTCAACCATGAACCTTTAACCTTAGAGCGACTACATAAATGGCATACTTCCCTATTTATAGGAGGATACTCCTCTTTACTAAAAGATATTGATGTCGGAAAATTTCGTACATATGATGATATGGAAACACTGCTAGAATATATAAATATAACACTCAAAACATATATATAAAAAGTGCAAAAGCTCACTTATGGTTTGTTAGTATACATCCTTATGATGATTGTAATGGAAGAATTGCGCGTGTGATTGCCGATTATATACTTTCAAAAAATACAAATTTAGAATATAAGTATTTTTCTATCTCTTCAGCGATACAGCTAGATAAGAAAGGCTATTATGAAGCTTTAGAGATGAGTCAGAATCTTCTTTATAATAGAGAATATGATTTTACAAAATTGATACAATGGCATATTAAAACTTTAAAACATTCAGTTGACTTAGGACTTAATAAAGTAGATATAGTTGTTCAAAAAGCAAAGTTTTGGAACAGGGTAAACCAAGAAGAACTTAATTCTAGACAAATTAAAGTGCTCAACAAGCTTTTAGAGTATTTTAAAGATGAGTTTGAAGGTGGCTTGAGTACTAAAAAATATATGAATATGACAAAGGTTTCAAAACCAACTGCGTTTAGGGATATACAAGATTTAGTTAAATACAAGTACATTCAACAGATAGAAGGAACAGCCGGGAGAAGTGTAAAGTATGAGCTTATTTTATAAAGTGATTAAAAAGTAAGGAGTGGGAGTGCTAATTTTCACACTTCAGGCTAAGTAAGTTTCTTTTTTTATACCACCGAATTGTCCCTGTAATACTTAGTACTACTAAAGCAAACGCACCAAAGTCATTTATCCACACCCACCATTGGCTAAAAAAAGTGCCATCATGTAGTGCTAATAGTAGAGAGTATAGTGTTATATCATGTAAATTTGGCAAAGGTAATTTGTTGTTCATAGTTGCAAAGTATTTTATGCTTTCGTCTTTCACAGTTACATCTTTAAACATATGAGGAGTGTGAGGTAGCACTCTGTAACTTTCATCCTCAAAAACTCTATTTGGAGCACCCATTCCACTGATATACAGAGTCTTATCTCTTCGTATCATCTTATAAGCGAGTCCTCTGTTTTCTAGTTGCCACTCTTTAAGGTTATGGCTTTTATATACTCCATACCTATTACCAACTCTATAGGTTTTACCATCATAGTCAATGGAGAAAATATCACTTTGCAAGGAGTCATAAACAGGAGGCAAAACTGAGTGTGAAATACTTACCGACTTCATAAATTTTCCCAGCAGAGAGGGATGATCTAAAAAGACTCCTGTAATTGCTAATATGATTAAAGGAATGGTAGCGATAATCGCAAAAATATTTGCATGAGTTTTGATGAGACTTCGAGTAAATTTAGCATGTTTCTTTCTTTGTATCAAAAACCAAACCAAATAGCCACTCAGAGCTAAAAAAGTTAATACTATCGCTCCATAGTCATTGATAAGTAGTGATATATCCCCATCAAAAAGCCCTCTCCCATAGTGTAAATCTCTCACGAAACGCGAGAGTTTTATCTCTTCTTGTAGTTGTGACTTCTCTATCTTGACTATACTTCTACTTATGGGTTTTAGAGTCTCTCTTTGCAGAGTTATAATTGTTTCTTTATCTTCTACCGCCACGATAAGCTCATCTGAAATACTAAGTGAAGTGATGTACTCACCCTTCAATGCAAGAGCTTCAAACTTTTCACCATAAAGGTAAACGCCATCTGAAGTAGCACAATAAAGTTTCGCATTAAATGGGACTATTACCAAAACCTGAAGAGTTGATACATTTAAAAACTTTTGTCCACCATCAAAGCTTTCAAATAAACCACGATAACTACCTACAACGATATGCTCAGGGTTTGCTTCATCTACATGGTATGCATTATAGAGTCGTTTGTCTGCATTTAGAATGTGTGAGGGAACACTACTAAAGGTAGTAGTGTAGAGGAAGCTCCATTTGTCATGGTCAAGAAAAAAGCCGCTGATAGAGAGAATAAGGAGAACTATTCCAGCACTTATTCCTGAGAACTTATGGAGCTTATATGTTTTTACCATCTATACTCAAGTCCTGCAAAAAGAGTTCTTGGGTCTGCTGGAGTGTAGTCTTCTCTTCCATAAGCATATCTAGCATTTACAGCATATTTTTCATCTGTGATATTTGTTAATTTTGTAAATATTCTCAGGCTTTTTGAGTATTCATAGTCAGCTTTTAAATTTCCTATACTATAACCTTGGTACTTATCTATAGTATGGGCATCATCCATCCAGTATTCGCCTACATACTGCCACTCAGCCATAATTTTTAAACCATGTAAGTATGTTGGAATATAAAAAAGTCTTGCATTTGCTTGATGATTTGGAGCACCTGAGATTTCATTATTGCCCAATGTTGCATCATTCTTATAGTTATGCATAGAGTACGAGTAACTCAAACTACTCTCAAATTCTTTACTTATCTCAGACTTTAGTGTTGCTTCTACTCCTTTATGTATACTTGAACTACCGTTTCTATATCCACCAGTAGCCGAATCTCTAAGTATTATATCTTCTATAGTCATATAGTAAGCAGCTAACTCAAGAAAAGATTTTTGTGAAAAACTTTTCTTTATTCCTATCTCGTAAGTATTTGAGCTTTCCGCTTTTAAGTCAATATTTTCATATCCTACTTTAACAGAGTAGAGTCGTGTTGCTTGTGGAATTCTAAACCCATTTGCATAGCGAACATAAAGGTTTAAATCTTTTTGTGGCATAAAAGAGAGTGCTAACTTTGGGCTTAGATGGTCGTATGAATCAACTCTATTTTGGGGACGGTAGTAAGTACCTGAGCTATCTTGAGAGTTTTGAGCAAGATTATTTTTGTAGTCATATCTATTGTAGTCATATCTAAGTCCCGGACTTAGTTTGAGCTTGTTTGTAATCATATAGTCCACATGAATATAAGGTGCGATAGCTAGATAGTCTACATCATAGTCGTACAATGAACCCTTTGTAAATGTGGAAGCACCCCATCCAGTTGTTGTTAAATCAAAATCTTGGTTATATTTTAACGAGGATTTAGTATATTCAGTATCAAAACCAAAAACTATTTTTCCCCAGTTTTTTTCATAAGTATTTCTTTGCAAAAATCCTAATGTGTAAAGTTCATTATCATTACTTGGAAGATTTTTCTCCCATGTAGCTACATATCTATTTCGATTATATCTCACATAAGGAGTAAAAGTGATTTCTAAATCATCTACTGAGTAGTTATTAAACTCAGCACTTATTTTTGCATAATCAAACTTTCGCTTCACCTCTGTTTTTTCTAATGCAGTAAAGTAGTTCGGGTCATCACTAGCTGCAGTTGAGCCATTTTTGATATTTTCATAGTCATTAAAGCTATCTGCTTGTTCTGCCTCAGTTTTTGAGAAGTTAAAAAGTATTTTTACATCGTTTTCATCATTTATCGTCTGATCATAACGGATGTTTGCCTCTACTCTATCTGTCTTTGTGTGCTCACGCCAACCATCACTATGCATATAAGAAGCATTTGCTCTGTAAGCACTACTCTCGTCTATGGTGTCACTTACTTCGACAGTTGTAGAACCATACCCATAACCACCAAGCATACCTTTTACAGAAACTTCTTGCTCTTTAGAAGGTTTCTTTGCTGACTTTACATTGATAACTGCAGCCACAGCATCTGAACCATAAAGAGCAGTTCCAGCACCTTTAAGTACTTCTACTGAAGAAGCCGACTGAAATGTCGTGTATGCTAAACCATTATGATTAAAAAAACCACTTGACTGTACAGGTATGCCATCTTGCATAAAAAGATAATATGGACCCGTACTCATAGGCATACGGATAGAAGTCATATGTCCTATCACAGAACCTGTCTGCTCAATTCTTACCCCACTCAAAGAGTTCAGTAAATCTTTTTGAAATATAACTTGGTCAAGTTGTATCTCTTTCTCATTTTTTGTCGCGATGCTCAAAGGCTGCTCAATAACTTTTTCATCCACACCAGTAGCTGTAACACTAATAGGAGATATCTCAACAACCGAGTCAGCCATAAGAACTGAAGCGATTAAAGAGAGGTTGATTATACTTTTTTTCATTTTTATACCACTTTTTTTATTTTGATTTTTGAAATAGTATAAAAACAGTGTTACAAAAGTGTTAAGTGATAAGAAGTATAAGGATTAAGTTGTATTGCAAAATGACATATTTTTTAATTTATTTGAGAAGTTAGTGTAAAATTATTTATCAGTTGGCGATTATGATTGTTAAAGCACTGTGAGGAGATAGGTGGGACAGGGTCAGCCTTTAATCTAAAGGAGTAACAATGCGAGTCGCTCTCATTATTGTTAGAGTTTTAGTTTTCTTAGAATTAAGATTGTATTAAAAGCTTATGAGGAGTTAGCGCTCCTCATTTGTCCCAACTGATTGTAATTATATCATATAAATTATTTATCATCAAATTAACGAAGGAAAATCATGAAAGGGACTATCTTGGTAACTTACAAAATACTATGCAAAGCGGACTTAAACAAAGAGTTGTCTTTAAACGAACTACTTACAAACGAGAAAATAGCAAAAATAATCAAAAGCGAATACGCCAAAGGGTTTAGAAACTTGAGTCTAAACGCAGAGCCAAATGAGTCAGTCATCAAGATACAAACACTTAAAGAGCTACATACATTTGAAGTTGATAAAGATGACTTTGCAGACATACTCGACCTTGCAGAAGAAGATGCTCAGAACAAAAAACTCTTTAAAAAAGAGTGTGAGAGAGTTGAGCTTGTAGACATCTCAACTAGCACCACTCTTTGAGTTTTCCCTCTAGGTCAACATGAGTCAGATACAAACGCAGGTCAAACTCAACTTGATGATAAGAGGGCTGCATATGCTCACATAGTTTATAAAAAGCTTTGTTATGCTCTTTTTCTTTAAAGTGAGCGAGTTCATGCACTACTATCATCTCTAAAAATGCTTCGGGGACATTTTTAAACATAGAAGCGACTCTTATCTCATTTTTGGCTTTGAGTTTGTTTCCCTGAACACGAGAGATAAAATGATGCGTACCCAGAGCATTATGTATGACATTTATCTTGCCATCATAAAGAGTTTTAGAAAGTGGCGAAGACTTTTTTATGTACTCGTTTTTAATATCCATAGTGTATTTAAAAAGTGCTTTATCGTTTTTCATCGCATGTGGTTTTGGGTATTTTT
>DQSP01000287.1 GCA_015663215.1 Sulfurimonas sp. | reverse complement strand
GGAACAAGACCTGCTTTGTCAAAGCTGTAGTCTCCACGAATCATATATGTTTTAGTATTTGCATACCAGTTATATTGAGCCATTGCTCTTGTAAAGCCACCAGTAGGAAAACCGCGCCATGGTGCCAATATGTCAGCTTCATCTGCTATTTTTGAATATCCTATTCTAAACTTCCAAGCTTGATTGCTCTTAATGTCAACTTTAGCAGCAAACAACCAGCTATCTAGACTATTTGGATTTGCATATCCAGCACTATTACCTTTAAGATTTGCAACTGCCCCAAGTTTACCACCTAAATCATCATACTGTTTCATATATCTAACACCAGGAACTATCTTCAAACCACCTACTGGAATTGTATAGTATGCCTCAACTGTTGCAGACGATACAACATCTGGAACAGCAGTATAGTTTGCCTTTAGTTTAAGATTTTTGATCGACTTATTAACTGCTTCCAATACAACCAAACTATGATCTGGATCTAAACCTGCATCTACAAATTTTTGATATGTTAATGATTTATTTATAGCAGAGTCATCATTATTTGTCCAACTCTCTCCAGCTCCATCTTTAAATGTTATGACATCATGAAAGCGTGTATGATCACGAAGTTTTTGGCGCGTAAAGAATGCAGCTTTTAGAGTAGTTTTAGGCAGATCTTTTGAGACAACAGAGAAACCCTCAAATGTATTTGGAATCATTTTGGTATCGTTGCTCTTTGTTAAGAAACTCTCAAAAATCTGTCGTCCTACTCTTAGTTTTGTTTTACTTAAGCGGTACTGCAGGTATGCTTGTGCCAATACTGTCATTCCCCAATCACCGGTAGTCTTTACACTATAACGGCTTATTGTATCTTTACCTGCCTTTATAAATTTAACATCATTGTTATTCATATGCCAAGGGTTTTGCGAAGTATAAAGTCCAGCCATACCGCTGAAACCTTTATATTCAGCAGATTTATATAGAAGGCTTCCACCAAATCCAGCCGTCCAGTTATCTTTACTCTTTGATGTCTCTGTTTTCCAGTCCCACTTAAATGTATTTATGCGAATACGACCATAAAACATACCTTCAGTCAACATATCTTTTAAACTGTCAACTTTTGGTGGGACTTTGTTGAATACCAATGTTCTGTTTCCTTTAAGTTTAACTTTTGGTTTATCAGCTGCATTCAAAGAGAGACCAGAACCTACCACAATTAAAGCTGCAAGACTCAATTTAATTGTTTTCATTATAGATCCTTTCATTTTGATTTTGTTATATTTTCTTATTCACTTTTTACCACTTATTAGTGCCCCACTTCCAGTATGTTTATTTAAAGGAGGAGCAGGAATGAACATTTTAAGAAGTGAGGCACAGATATAGCTTAGCAGATACCTCCAGCTTTAGGACAACCGCAACCGATATCAACAACATTTACATTTGATCTTGTTGATATATCAACTGTACCATTTTTTCTAATATAATCGGCTGTAATATCATAAACAGGGCGTATCTTACTCTTGCGAATATTTTCTCCCGCACTCTGAAGATTACCACCCCAGGCAGATACTACATAGTTTCTGTTAATATCAAGCGGTTTTCCATTGACCTTTAAGTTTGAGATACGCTTCCCACTTGGTGCACCTATCTTAATGTCATAAGTTACACCTGTCAATCTACTCATATCTCCACCTTGCTGATATAGCGGATTTGAGTTAAACACATTATCTGCTATATCCTCCAACAGTTGCACAATTTTTGCACCCTTCAACTCAAAAGTATAGACTTCAGGATATGTTATGGCTGTCATCTCATAAACGTTATCCATTAAAATATCATCACCAGGAAGCAGTGTAGTTCCCCATCTGTATCCAGGAGTAAAGGTAATCTCATTATCCATCTCATCGTGAATCGCTTCACCAATCAGTGCATCAAATGTTGAGTAGAATGTATCTCTCTTATATAGCAATCCTTTGGTCTTTCCAAGCACCTGATTCAACTCTTTCTCATAAGGCTTATAGAGTTCATTAACCAACTCTACTCCCCTCTTATCTGGTACGATTAGATTTGATGCTATTGGAATCAATTTATAGTTGTAATCTACAACCTTTTTATTTTTGATATCAATATCGAGACGACCAACATATTTACCGTGACTTCCAGCGATAATAATTACAGTACCATTAACTGTAATTGGCTTTGGTCCAGGGTCATGAGTGTGTCCACTTAAGATAAAGTCGATGCCATGTACCCTGCGAGCAACCTCCTGATCTACACTAAAACCATCATGGCTAAGAAGAACTACACAATCAACCTTCTTTTCTTTGCGAAGCTCATCTACATACTCTTGAAGAGTATCAAGTCGTAAACCAAAACTCCACCCTTCAGTAAAACGTTTTGGGTTAGCAGTTGAAGTAAATGGGAATGATTGACCGATAATACCAATCTTAGCTCCACCAACCTCTCTAATGGTGTATGACTTAAAGACAAGCTCTTCAAAATCATCACTGAATGGATCGTTGTCAATTATGTTTTGGGAGATAAAATCTGCATCAAGCATATCTATGAGTTCACGCACACGCTCTTTTCCATACGTAAACTCCCAATGTCCTACCATAACATCAACACCAAGATAGTTTTGTGCCTTAACAATAGCTTCACCGCCTGTCTTTAGTGCAACTGCAGTTCCTTGCCATGTATCGCCAGAATCAAGCAAAAGCACATTATCTTTTCCACGATCTCGGCGTACCTCATCAACAACTGTTTTTATGTATGCTATTCCGCCCATCTTTCCAAACTTCTTGGCAAGCTCCTCAAAATTAAGATAAGTGTCAAAGTAACCTTCCAAAGTTTTTGGTTTAACTCCATAAAACTCTGCAAAACTCTTACCACACAAAAAACCAGGAGTTCCAGTCAAGTTTGGTGCAGAGATCAGTGTTGAAGGTTCACGCCAGTAGAGTGGCTTTATGTGTGCATGTAGATCACAAATATGCAACAGTGTAACTTTACCTACCGGCTTGAAATCCATTATATCTGTTGCAGTGATCTCATCAACTCGTTTAGAAGCACCTGCTAAAAGATCACTACTTGCTCCAAAAAATCCTAAAGCAGCAGCAATCTGTAAAAAATCTCTTCGGCTTATATCCATGAAAGCATCCTTTTTATCGCTTCAATCCAGGAATAGCGATCTTTTTATCCTTCTCTTTTGCAAGATTGGTTACATAGACTTCTAATGCAACCATCTCTTTACTACCTATAGGGAGTACTGCAAGAAGAGCATTTTTCATACACCCCTGAAAACGGCGCTGAAGTGTTCTTAGAGATGATTTTGTCATCCTGTATGCAGGCCATGTTCCGGCAGCATTTACATCACCCAAGTTTGGTAGTGGCTGTGTACGTAAAATGAGCCCAACAACTGAATTTGAGTGGCAACTGTTGCAAGAGAGTCCACGCTTTCCTCTCTTGGTCATAAACATCTTCTCTCCGAGTTTATAACTCTCCTGCATCTTTTTATTGGCATTTATGTCAATGTTGATTGGCTCACCATTTGCCAAAGATTTAGCATATGCAAGCATCTCAAACATTTCAGAACTTTTTAGTTTGAATGGTTTATGACCATTCTTAAACATTACAATCTGCATAACCTGATCAAGCCCCAAAACCTCATCTACTTGAGGAATGTACCTTGGAAATGTAGCTATAATCTTTGGCAGATCATCCACTTTTACACCAAGAAATTTAGCCAACGCCTCTTCTGTTACATACTCGTCAAAGAGCTCACTTCCCTCATCCACAAAAATATCAGCCGGATTATTTTCAAGCATCTCTTTATATAGAGCCCTATCAGCATCTGACATACTAAACTGCTCAGATGCTACAGATAGAGAAACAGTCAATGCTGAAGCTGTAATGAGTGATATTATCTTTCTCATTGATCATCCTTTTTTAGGCTTGACCTTTTTGGTCTTTTCATGTACTTCACCCTGGTTATCTTTATATACTACTTTTATTTTTCCAGGACCTGTTATTTTCATATTTATAGAAAAATATGGGTTAGTAGATACAGACTCCCAAACAATCATCTTGGTAATTAGCTGATCATTGTAAAAAAACTGGACATCATTAATGTAATGCGCTGGAATAATCTTTCCTGTCTTTTTATCTTTGCGCATACCTGTATCCATTGGATGGATAACAATGAAATCTACTTTGACTATATCGCCAACTTTATACTTTTTTGGTTTTATCTTAATTAATGATTTTCGTTTTGCCATGATTCTCTCCTTTTCCTATCAACCACATCCACCGATGGTTACTTTTACACTTTTTTGTGCCTTGATAAATGTTCCATCTCCCAGTTCAGCAACAGCGACAACTTCCTGTGTGCCACCAAGCTTAATACGTGTAGCAAAATACGCCTTGCCATTTAATGGTGTTAAGAAGACATCTGCACATCTTGCATTAGAGTTTTTAGTTGCTAAAACATGTATGGACTTAACATAGTTGTTTGGATCCATTGGGTAGTCAACAGTAACTTTGACCGGTACAACAGCACCATTTTCAGCAATTTCAGGAACTATTAGATTTATTTTTTCAGAATCTTTTGCACCTTTGCCTTTTGTAATAATCTCAAGTGCCTTTTTATAAGTAATAGCATTTGGACTTTTCGGTTTTTTATTCTCTGCAAGTGAAATAGTTGGTGCACCAACAGCCGTTAATGCACAAGCACCTGCCAACCCTTTTAGAAATCCTCTTCTTTCCATCATAAACTCCTTATTATTTTTTCTCACTCACTACATATGATGCAATATCACAAATTTCGCGAGTAGTAAAAAGACCTGTTGTGAGATTTATAGTCATGTTTGTATTTGGATTATGCACACGTGGATCGGCTATCTGTTGATAGACATACTCATATGTTCTAACACTTGTATCTATGAAATGCTTCTTGTAGTTATGAAGATCAGGACCTATGTTTCCTCCACCTTTGGCTCCTTCAATATTGTGACAAGCAACACAGTTTCCATACTGTTTAGGCTTTTTCTTGCCACCTGCCATTACATACTTTACTAACCCTTTTGGAGGCTTACTTTTTGCTTTTTTTCCGTTGAGGTTATGAAAAATATATTTTCCTCTAGCTATTGCCAGTGGATCTGTAGTAATGCAATCTTTTGGCATTACATACTTTTTAGGCGGTGCAAGTCTATCTTTCTTTAAAATTTTACTTGCATCAGGCATCTCTACAACACTTTTTAAGTCTGCAGAGTAGAGTGTCTCAGAGAGAGAAAACGCCAGTAGTGCAGCACTAAGCATCAAGCTACTGTTACGATGCATGTTGACTCCTTTTATATCGGTAGACAGAGTTTACAGCTACATTTTAGTAAACCGTAAACTTGTAAAAAGCAAAAAAGTCAAAAACTGACTTTTAAACTTTTTACCTCATAAATTTAAGTTCAACAGAATCGTAACAGCTTTTTGTAAATTTTTAGTAAATTTTTAGAGGTGCCCTTAATTCTAATCGATCTGTTTGCTCTTTCTGTGATACCTTTGAACAATATCAGGATCAGGATGGAGTGTAGTTTTAGCCTCCTCTTTACCTTCGTAAGGAATTTGAGAAAGAACATAACGAATAGACTCAAGTCTGGCAGATTTTTTGTCATTGCTTTTTACAATTATCCATGGAGAGAATGTAGTGTGTGTTCTGCTAAACATCTCCTCTTTATAATAAGTTATCTTATCCCACATTTTCTGTGCCTGCATATCTACAGGACTAAGTTTCCACTGCTTCAAAGGATTATTCATCCTCTCTTTAAATCTCTTCTTCTGCTCCTTTTTAGATATGGAAAACCAAAATTTTATGATGATAATTCCATCATCTATCAGTGCATGCTCTATCTCTAGAACTTCTTGCATAAACTTTTCATACTGATCTTCAGTACAAAAACCAAATACAGGCTCTACAATAGCACGATTATACCAGCTTCTGTCAAAAAATACTATTTCACCAGGATTTGGCAAGTGTGCAAAGTAGCGCTGAAAGTAAAATTGTCCGGCTTCAACTTCTGTAGGTTTAGGAAGAGCTACAACCCTATAACGTCT
>DQSP01000129.1 GCA_015663215.1 Sulfurimonas sp. | reverse complement strand
ATAGAGAAAAGTTTTAAAGAGGAAAGAGGCAATCATCTTTATGGGCGTTTTGATTTGAGTGGTGGTATAGATGATAAAGCTATAAAACTCATAGAATTTAATGCAGATACTCCGACACTTTTACTTGAGAGTTCTGCTATTCAAGAGTTGATGCTGTGTTTTCATGATGATACAAATTTAGTGCAGTTTAATAATATTTATACAAGTATTGCAAAGAAGTTTGTCAAGATAAGTGAGCAAAAAAAAGGACCTTTTTCAAAGTTTCTTTTCTCAAGTGTAGAAGGCATACAAGAAGAAGAGATAACTGTAAAGTTTTTAGAAGATATGGCAAAGAGTAGAGGACTTCTGACTGCATTTGAAGTGCTTGAAGAGTGTGAACAAACTATGGCGTATGACTTTTGGTTTAAACTCTACCCATGGGAAGATATGCCAAACTTCTCAGCTTCAAAAAACACTGCTATGCTTAACCCTGCGTTTACCCTACTTTATCAATCCAAAGGAATGTTGGCCATTTTGTATGAGCTTTTTCCTGACTCGCCTTACCTTTTAAAAACATCTTTTGAGCCTATAAAAGAGAAGTATGTGAAAAAGAGAATGTTTGGGAGAGAGGGAGCAAATATAGACATAGTCGAAAATGGCAAACTTTTAAAGAGAACAGATGGAATATATGAAGAGTATAAAGCAGTGTATCAAGAGTATGTAGACTTTGTACGAGATGAGAGTGGGAAATACTATCAAGCAGGAATATTTTACTCTGATGGAGCTTGTGGTTTAAGTTTTCGCCGTGGAGAAGAGATACTTGATGACATGAGTGAGTTTGTCGCTCATGCCATTAAAGCTTAATTTTCAAGAACTTTAGAGATAAGGGCATTTAGTTTTTCATTTTTTTCTTGATACTTCGTACTGAGTTTAAAAGAAAAACCATCTACCTTATGTTTTTGCAACATTATGTTGAGTTTGCTTGTCACTTGTTGCACTTTTTGTGCATCATCGACTAAAAATGCAAGTAGAAATTTTGTGTCTGAGTACTTTACTAACATGTCATCTTGTCTGATAAACCCTTTAAAGTATCTTACAAGCTCTTGTGTGTTTTCATGGTTTATCTCATCGCTCTCTTCTATGTCTATGAGTGTCAGACCTATGATTTTTTTGTTAAAACTTGCGGCTTCTTCAAAACTGCTAGTTATCTGTAAAAAGTACTGTTTTGTGTAAGCTCCACTGTGTTTATCAATGTTAGCATTGTTTTCTATCATGATTCTTTGTATGAGGGACTGTGTTATGTCTGTAAATGTGACTATCTTTTGATTATCAAGGCTAGAATCTATACGAACACTAAAGGCATGCCCTTTAAAAGTTTGGTCTAAGATACTGACAACTCTATCTATTTCATTGAGTGCTTGTATGGATTCAAACCAAGTTTCACCCTCATTTACTTTTTCAGCATTAAAGTAAGAAGGATGGGGCACAAAGTGGTTTACAAACTCTCCAAAACTACTTTTATACTCCTCTATTGAACTTACACCAAAAAATTTGTTCAAAGCACTATTTGTAAGGATGATTTCATTGTTCTCAAAAACAACAAGAAGGTCTGTTTGCATATTTGCTATTTGTTTTGCTAGGTCGAGAGTCGTTGTCATTTTTGTATCCTTTAAAGTTGTTCGAAGTTAAGAGTCACTATTGTCCCTACATCTTCTTGTGAGTCGATATCTATTGTGTAGTTATATTCACTAACAATGTTTTGGACTATGTGAAGCCCTACTCCAAATCCACCAGCATAAGAGTTTGCTCTTACAAAACGGATGAAAATTTCATCTAGTTTATCTTTAGCAATTCCTATTCCTTCATCTTTGATAGAGAAGTGCTTTTGTGTGAGTGTAAGTGTGATTTTTGTATTTGGTTTAGAGTACTTTATGCTATTGCTGAGCAGGTTATTTATGAGCATTTTAGCTTTTGTAGGAGCTATATCAAGCTCGCATGGTTCTAAATTTACTTCTATGTTGATTTTTTTGCGCTCAAGTAGTTCACTAAAGTAGGCAACAGATGTTGCAACAGTTCTGTCAAAATGCAGAAGTTCTGCCTGCTCTTTTTGGTTGTCAAAACTCAAAAAACTCAAAGATGAATAGATTTCATAGAGTTGTTTTGTGCTTATGCTGATATTTTGAGTGATTTTTTCATCATACTCTTTTTTACTTTTGAGGCGTGAAGTAGACATCATAAGTGCAGTTATTGGAGTGTTGAGTTCATGAGTGGTATCTTTTACAAACTGTTCTATCTCTTCCATCTTCTCTTTAATAGGTTTTAAAAACATATAAGATAAGAAAACAGCAATAACGATGATAAAAAGAGCAGTAAAAATTACAGTGTAGGCGACTCTATTTTTTAAAGCCATGACATTTTTGTTACATTGATTACTTTGAACAATCACATAGGCAACATTAAGGTGTCCATTTGCTCTTGTAGATACTAAAGTAAAACTCTCATCGGACATATAAAAGTCTTTGGAAAAGTCTATCTGTTTTGTGTAGTCACCCTGCATTATATGTTTTTTATCATCAAGTATCGCAACTTTTGCATGTGGAAAGGACTCCAAAGTATAGGACTTATTCATCATATGTGCTTGAATGATATTTGAGCTTACCTTATCCGCTATTTGTGTCATACGGTAGAAGTTATTATTCATCTCCATAGAGACTTGTGAGGTGAAAAACCAGTAAGCTGCAAGTGCTAAAAAGATAAAAGAGCTAATAAGATAGAGTGAAAGAAAAGAGTAAAAAGATTTTTTTGTGATTTTATTCATAAATGTAACCTTCTCCTCTGACTGTTGTAATCTTCTCTTTTCCTATGAGACCTCTTAGTGTCCTTATGTGTGAACGAAGAGTGGCATCACTCGGGATTGAGCCATAATCCCATACATTTTGAGTGAGTTCTTCTGTGCTTATAAGTCTTGAACTGTTGTTTATAAAGTAGGCTAAAAGATTAGAGTCTTTAGCTCCTAAAGATATAGT
>DQSP01000294.1 GCA_015663215.1 Sulfurimonas sp. | reverse complement strand
TTCCATTTTTATAGGTAAGTAGTCAAACTGTGGTTTTTTACCCATAATAGATTCTATAAGGTCGATCTCATCAGGTAGTTCCAAGTATGGTACATAGCGATTTGGGGACACTTCATCTAGTATATAATAGTTCATCAAAAAACCTTTTAAGTTATCTGTAAATTACGCATAAAGTTAGCTGCGATAGTTTTACTTTTAGCTAAAAACTGTTCTGCTATTTGTGGATGAAAAATTGTATCTAATGTTTGGGAAAACAGTTGTAACCATCGCTCAAACGCTGCCACACTTAGTCTCTCTTTAAACTCTATATGTGGGGCAAAAGGACTGCTATTATACTTTTTTTCACCCAGAGCTAAAGAAGCCCAAAAGTTAGTGAGTAACTCGATGTGAGCTGGCCACTTGTCTTCTTTTAAATTTTTACCAAGTATATCTATAAAAATAGGTCCGACTAGGTCATCTTTGAGGACTTTTGTGTAAAACTTTATCACTAAAGTATTTAAATTTTCTTTTGTTACTTCTTTTGCTAACATAGTTTATTTATCCTTTCATATCTGTTGTATTTCTATCAAGAACTTTAAAAGTCCCTCTGCTGCTTGTTTGCCTTGTCCCATGACTCCAGTTAAAAGATAACCTCCCGTAGGTGCTTCCCAGTCAAGCATTTCACCAACACAAAACACACCTGCAAAATCATTTAACATGAGTGACTCATCTAGGTTCTCAAATGCCAAACCACCAGCCGTACTTATAGCCTCCTCAAGAGGTCGGTAGGAGTCAAGTTTTAAAGGAAATTTTTTGAGTATTTTTGCGACTAACTCAGGCTCTTTTAGTTCTTCTTTTTGTAAAACTTCTCTTAACATAGAAGCTTTAATTCCTGTAAGTCCTATGCGTTTCCAAAAAGCACTTAAACTCTGTTTGCCTCGACTTTTACTGAGTTCCTGTGTTAACTTACTGAGTGTGCGATGAGGAAAAAGGTCAAGATAAACTATGCATGGAGACTCTCTATCCATCATCTCTCTCATTTGTTTAGAGTATGTATAGATTAAACTTCCCTCAACTCCATACTCACTCACCATGAGCTCACCCATTTTTGAATGAAATATACCCTTAATATCTGTAAAACTCAATATTACATTTTTTAAAGCTGTGCCTGAAAATTTCTCTTTAAAAACATCAGACCAAGAGACATTAAAACCCATGTTCGCAGGTTTGAGCGGGTTTATACTTAGACCTTTTTTTTCTAGAATTTTTGTCCACTCACCAGTAGAACCTAAGCTAGGCCATGAAGCACCACCAAGTGCTAAAATAACACCATCAAAAGAGCATTTAATTAAACCATCTGGCGTTTGAAACTGCCAACTATTCTTAGACCAAGATACTAACTTGTGTTGCATTTTAAACTGTGTACCATTTGCTTTGAGTCGGTGTATCCAACTTCGGAGTAGGGGAGCCGCTTTTTTATCAAGAGGGTAGACTTTTCCAGATGAACCAACATAGGTTTCAAACCCAAGTTCTTTAGCCCACAAGCGCATATGAGTAGGACTAAAAGTCTCAAGTGCAGGTGCCAAAAAGTCTTCAGCTTCAAAATACCGACTACTAAAAAGAGCTGATTCTTCATCGTGAGTGAGATTTAAACCCCCACGTCCAGCACGTAAAAACTTACGAGCGGCAGAGGGTTTTGAGTCAAAGACTAGAGGAGTATAGCCTGCGTTTGAGAGAACTTCAGCGGCCATAAGACCTGCAGGACCAGCCCCAATAATAGCAATGTTATTTGAGTTTTTCAATGAACACAACTTTGAGGTAATTTCCCTCTTTAAACTCATCTAAAACTCTAAAGTCTTTTGGAAGAGAAAATCTCTCCTTTACTTTGTATTTTACATTTAACTGCTTAAAGGCTTTGGCTATAAAGTCACTAAAAGTCATCATGCTAAAGTTTGCCGAGTTTGTAGAAGCTACGATGACACCACCTTTTTTGGTTATCTGTATAGCTTCTTTTAAAAGATTTACATAATCCTTCGAAGCTGAAAAAGTACGTTTTTTTGACCTTGCAAAACTAGGGGGATCTAAAACAACCATATCAAAAAGAAGGTTCTTCTTAACAGCATACTTGAAGTAGTTAAAGACATCTTCTACTATGATGTTTTGCTTACTAACATCTATTTTATTTATTTCAAACTGCTCTGTTGTTTTGGGTAGGCTGCGTTTAGCAAGGTCTACACTTGTAGTTTTACTCGCACCTCCAAGTGCTGCAAAAACAGAAAATGCACCTGTATAAGAAAAGGTGTTTAAAACACTTTTACCTTTTGCATACCTATCACGAATGGTTCGTCTTACATCTCTTTGGTCTAAAAAGACACCAACCATAGCACCATCATCTAGGTAAATAGCAAAGTTCTCTCCACTCTCTTTAACTATAAGAGGCGCAGGAGCTTTTTCACCCATAATAAAGTCATCTTTATCATCAAGGTACTTACCCTTGGAGTCAAAGCGCTTTTTTTGATAAATACCTTTATACTCAGTAGTCACTTTTAAGGCTTTAAGTATCTCAGACTTAAATTCATAGATACCTAAACTATACCATGTGAGCAGATAAAAACCATCAAAGTAGTCTATAGTTAAACCACCAAGTCCATCTCCTTCACCGTTGAGGACTCTAAACGCAGTAGTGCTCTCATCAGCAAAGAAGTCGGCTCTATATTCTAAGGCAGATTTGATTTTTTTACTAAAGTAGGTGACGTTTATATTTTCGTCCTTGTTAGATGAAAGAACCCAACCATACCCTTTGTTTTGCATACCATGATATGCTTTACAGATAAACTTTTTTTTGTCATCAAAAAGGTTCATCACAGTACCCTCATCGCTAACTTTTTCCCAACTAACTATGGACTCTTTAGAGATAAGAGGATATCCCTCCTTGTATGCTTTTACAAATTCTGGTTTTACTACTACATCTATCTCGTACATCTATAGAGCCATCCTTTACTTCAGAGATGCAAGGAGTGCTTTCTCTTCATCTACTGAGAGAAAACACCACTTACTACTTTCTATGTTGAGTTTTAAACTCCCTATACTGACTCGCTTGAGGTCAAGTACTTTAAGAGGTGTACCAAATTTTTCATCTTTCATCGCACCAAAAAGACGACGAATATGTCTGTTTTTTCCCTCGTTTATCTGTATGCGAAGTTTAGTTTTGGCACCACCAAAACCTATTATGTCAACAGCTAGTGCTTTAAGTACATCATCTTTACTTTTAATACCTTTGAGTGCTTGAGCGATATGTCCATCACTTACATGACCTCGAACCCAAATCTCGTATATCTTTACACAGTTACCGGGTTTTGTGAGTATGTGTCCAGTTTGCCCATCTTGTGTAAAGAGTAAAAGCCCTTTAGATTCTAAATCAAGCCGACCTATAGGCATCCACCCCTCATCATAAACCCACTCAGGCAAAAGATCATAAACTGTTTTACGCCCAAGATCATCTGAACGTGTGACTAAATAACCCTTAGGTTTATTCAGTGCAAATAGTAGTTTGGAATCATTATCTACAGTGTCCATAAGAGTGGGTTCCTTTTTTAGCGAAATTATAGCTAATTTATAAGAGTTCTTCTACTGTATAGCACTGTGGCTCACTCTTTTGAAATAACCACTGTTTTGTACTGAGGTTCTCTAAAAATGTTTTATCGTGAGTAATGAAGAGCAGGGCACCTTTGTACTCTTTGAGGGAAGACTCAAGTAGCTCTATTGATTCTAAGTCCATATGGTTTGTAGGCTCATCAAGAATAATCAAAGAAGGCTGTTGGAGCAACCCTTGAGCGATAAGAAGTTTTCTCATTTCACCAGGACTTGGTACAGTACTGTTAAGGAGTGCTTTAGCATCAGAACCTAGTCTTTGAACAAGAGTAAAAAGTTCACCTTTTTTATCACTATCTAAGTGCTTGAGTTCCTCAAATAATAGCGCTGCTTGTCTATCGGTGATTTCTTGAGAGATATAAAGATAGTCATGTTCATAGTCCATCATCTGCATAAAGTGAGTGATGAAACTACTCTTTCCAACACCATTTTCTCCACTAAGACCAACCTTTTGACCCACATCTACTGATAGTCTAGGAAAACATAGCCGAGTTGACTCAAAAAGATTTATACAAGACTTCTCAATTGAGATGGGAAAATTATGCTTGGCGATTTTACCCTCAAATATAATTCCTGTTGCATACTCCTTTGAGAGTTTACCCATGTTTTGGCTAAGTTGTCGTTGCTTGGTGAGTGTTCTTTGTAAAACTTGTCCATCGTTTTTATCTTTACCTGTTAAAATAGCACCGTTTATTTTCTCTTTTAAAGAGCTATCAAACCTACCCACACCTTTTTTAGAAAATTTCTTTTTTGCAAGTGAGACTTTTTCTCTTTGAACTTGAACTGCTTTGGCGAGTTTCTTAAGCTCATGTTCTTGCTCAGAGAGCACTTTTTTCTTATGCGAGAGTGTTTCATCGTAAGCTTGCCCGGCAAGAGAAAATGTTGATCGGTACTTTAAGATTTCACCTGCTTTAATCATAACTGTGTGCTTTGAGAGGGCATCAAGAAGTGTCCTATCATGACTTACCAAGATACCAACACCCTTGTAACTTTTAAGAGCTTCAGTAACTATGGACTGTGAGTGAGTATCAAGATGGTTTGTAGGCTCATCTACCATAAGCACATCACTATCAGATGCGAGTGCTACTGCTAGTTGTAGGCGTTTGCGTTCACCATGACTGAGAACATCCCATGTGCCTAACCACTCATCTTTGACCTTAAGCAAGTCTCTTAGTTTATAAGCTTCTTTTGTGTAGGTCATCATAAATTCTTCAAGCTCTAAAGGGGCAAACTCAGTATTTTGAGCACAGTAAACCACAAGATCGTTACCCGTTATCATACCTTTTTCAGATTTAAGTTCTTTTGAGATGAGTTTTAAAAGTGTACTCTTACCAGAACCGTTTATGCCAGTTACACAAGACCATCCTTCTTCAAAGTCTAAGTTTATACCACTAAAAATAGCTTCAGCAGCACTTGCATATTTATAAGAAAGGTTTCTAATCTTGACACTGTTCATCTTAAACTTTTATTATGTGTTTTTTATTTTAGGTAGGCAGTTGAAAGTTGTTGTAACCCATGAGTCAAATTTATCTTTTTTTTCATACTTCATCACATCATTCATCTCAGGATTAAGTTTTTTCAAATGCTCTTTACAAAGATTTAAATTTAAACATTCCATATTTTTATCACTTTGTATCTGTAAAAATATTTTTGTAAAATCTTCTAACTTGTACCCAATATTCTTTTTACCAAGTGTTATAGCTTTGCCATTTTTTTGTAGCTTTAAAACTTTTGCAGCTTTAAATGCTTCTTGTTTGACTTGGTAGACTTTATCAAAAAGAGCTAACTTCGTAATCACATCTTGAGACTCTGGACAATCATACTTTCTTAACTTGCTTAATGCTTTTAATCTAGCTTTTATAGTCAGCTTTTAAAGATGCTTGTTCTACTAGCTCGACTATGTTCTGAGGTGTTTCCTGCAACAAGGCCATTATTTTTTAAAACTTTCTATGACACTATCAAGTAATTGTTTTTTTTCTATCTCATCACAAGTAATTTTTTTGTCTTCAAGTATTTTTACCATCATAAAAACATACGCTCCAAAAGAGTGGTGCAGAGCAGGGCTTAAACCTGATTCTTTTTTTGTAGTACTGGGAACTATAGCTAAAAGACTTACTTTAGGTAGTTTTTCTCCTTTACTTTCTAATATATTAAGACATCCTAAAACATCTAACTCAGTAGAATCTTCTTTAGGGATCTCTTTAGTACCTAGGTTACGAAACTTATCCATAGGAAATTGATAAAGTGCTCCAGGATCATCATCAACCCCAATCACACCAAGGACAAATATTTCCTCATATGACATTAAGATATCTAATAAGTTCATTCCCTCAGTATCCCCATGTATGATGTCTACACTTGGACTAAAACGATAGTTTAATTCTAGGTACTTACTCGCATATAATGCGATACCCATATCTTTTTTTGATACATTTCCGTTACTTAAAATAGCATATTGTTTTTTATTCATAAACGAATTTTAGCTGAATTTTCTGTTAATGATATAAAACAAAAAGGAGTTGTTATTTTTTAAGAAGTCCTTTGGAAATCTACAGTATATATTTGATGTGAAATATTTAAGATAACGTTCGTCGTGAGCGATATTTTCCACGAAGGGGAAAATATTCGTTCCTCGAATTTGTTATATCTTTACTTTAAGACGGTTTGTTTTGATTGAAAATTCT
>DQSP01000137.1 GCA_015663215.1 Sulfurimonas sp. | reverse complement strand
GAATACTTATAGTCGAAGATAATAAAACACTTGCAAAACTAATTTCAAAAAAGATAGAAACTGCACTTGACTTTGAGGTAGATGTAGCCTATTCTCTAAGAGAAGCAAAGCTTTTTTTAAAAATGTATAAATATTTCATAACACTGCTCGACATCAATCTGCCAGATGCTCCAAATGGTGAAATAGTTGATTATGCACTCAGTAAAGGTAACCGTGCTATTGTTTTGAGTGCTAACATCGACAAGGATTTTCGCCAAACTATACTCAAAAAAAATATTATCGACTACGTAAACAAAGGTGGTGTTAATGACATCAACTACATTATCAACATTATCACTAGACTGCAAAAAAATGAAAACCATACGGTTTTAGTAGTAGATGACTCTATGGTTTTTAGAAAGCAGATGCAAAATATCTTAGAAAATATGTTTTTTAAAGTCATCTCAGTAGCTCACGGTGAAGAAGCTTTAAACATTTTAAACTCTCGCACCGACATTAACTTAATCCTCACAGACTACCATATGCCTGTTATGGATGGACTCCAACTCACATATGAGATAAGAAAAGAGCACAGTAAAAATGACCTTGCCATTCTCGCAGTTTCATCTAACAAAGACAATGAAGTCAATGCTTTATTTTTAAAAACTGGGGCAAATGACTTCATCACAAAACCTTTTTCAAAAGAAGAGTTTTCATGTCGCATAAACAACACCATCGAAGCGCTAGAGAACATTCAAATAGTTACAAACCATGCAAACCGTGACTATCTTACTGGCCTATATAATCGTCGTTACTTTTTTGAGACTATGA
Organism: Sulfurimonas sp.; assembly: GCA_015663215.1. GTDB lineage: Bacteria > Campylobacterota > Campylobacteria > Campylobacterales > Sulfurimonadaceae > Sulfurimonas. Next base: position 4,466 of record DQSP01000137.1, on the reverse strand, counting down.
GTGAATACGAAAACGAGATAGCAGACGGTGGTGAGAAGTTTGCTGTTGCAATGATAGATATAGACCATTTTAAACAGATAAATGACACATATGGTCATGCAATAGGCGATAAAATCATCGTTGCCTTATCTGAAATACTAAGAACCTCAACAAGCCATAGAGATATAGTCGCACGATTTGGTGGAGAAGAGTTTTGTATGGTTCTCAAAAACATAAATCGCTATAGTGCCTTAGATATTTTTGAACGAATTCGTCAAGAGATTGAGCACTTTAGCTTTAGTATTGATAAAGATAAGTTTATCAAGTTTACTATATCTATTGGAGTGGTTGTTCATGCCGGTGAAGAGCTTGAAGAGACCATAAACAATGCTGATATGATGTTATTCAAGGCAAAAAACAGTGGTAGAAACCAAGTGGTATTTGAGTAGTTATGACACTTTATGCACCTTGGGAAAAAGCTTTTAAAAAAGTATCAACACCACTAGAACATTTTATACATGCACAGACTACAACAGGTATCATACTTATGTGTATGACTGTATTAGCTCTTATTTTAGCCAACTCACCTCTCACACAAGATTATGCACATTTTTTTCATACTGAAGTTGAACTCAACATCGGTTCATGGCACCTTTCGCACAACATCCACCACTGGATAAACGATGGGCTCATGGCTACTTTCTTCTTTATGATTGGATTGGAAATAAAAAGAAATATTTTAGTAGGAGAACTCTCAAACATAAAAGTAGCTATGCTTCCTATACTCTCAGCAATTGGTGGAATGGCTATGCCTGCACTTATATATATCATGATAAACAGAGGAGGTGATGGTGTTGTTGGCTGGGGTATTCCCATGGCAACAGATATCGCTTTTGCCATTAGTGCCCTTGTTCTTTTAGGAAACCGAGTATCATCTTCGCTTATCACCTTTCTTATAGCCCTTGCAATTGTAGATGACCTTGGGGCAGTTGTAGTTATTGCAGTTTTTTATACAGAGCAGATAGATCTTTTGCCTCTTGGTTTAGCAGGGGTAAGTTTTCTTATTATGGTTGTTTTTAATCGTTTTGGTATTCATATGATTCTGCCTTATTTTATTGCAGGTATCTCTATGTGGCTCTTTATGCTAGAGTCTGGCGTTCATGCGACTATCGCCGGAGTTATTGCAGCTATGGCTATACCATCTCGACCTAAAGTAACACCGCATGATTTTACCGCTCACACAAAAAACCTACTTCAAGAGTATGACAACTATCCCATTGCTACTGACTACTCTTTACATGAAAAACAAAAAGCTATACTCATAAATATCAAAGACCGTATCGATGCCATTGGATCACCCGCTGCTAGACTCGAGCATGAATTACATCTTCCTGTGAGTTTGATTGTTATTCCCCTTTTTGCTTTAGCAAACGCAGGGATTAGCATCGACTTTTCATCTATTGGTTCGACTATTATGGAACCTGTTGCCTTAGGAATCATCACTGGTCTTATTTTTGGAAAAGTTTTAGGTATTGCAGGTGTTGCATGGCTTGCCATAAAACTCGGCATTGCAAAACTCCCAGAAGGTAGTTCAATGAGTCAAGTCTTTGGAGTAGCTTTTTTAGGGGGCATTGGTTTTACTATGTCTATCTTTGTTGCAGACTTAGCCTTCATAGGAAACCAAACACTCATTTTTCAAGCAAAGATAGGCATTCTATCTGCCTCACTCATAGCAGGTCTTTTTGGCTATCTTTGGCTCTACTATATAGCTAAAAGCAAAACTTAAACACAAGAAGATTATAATGTCTAAAATTATTACAAAAAGATAAAATATGAAAATATCTCCAACAAAAACTGAACAGACATTTGATAGCGATGTTCTTCTTGTTACTAAGACAAACCTTAAGGGTATCATCACATATGCGAACCGTGGTTTTACTGATATTGTACAGATAAAGGAAACCGACCTTATTGGTAAACCTCACAATGTCATTCGACATCCTGATATGCCAAAGGTTATCTTTAAGTATCTCTGGCAATACCTCCAAGAGGGAAAAGAGATACATGCTTATGTAAAGAACATCTGTGCTGATGGCTCTTTTTACTGGGTCATGGCAAATGTAACGCCTTCTCTATTTAAAGGCAAAGTTGTGGGCTACCACTCTGCTCGAAGAAAACCGACACAAGAAGCATTAGAAGTCATCATCCCTCTTTATGAAAAACTACTCAAAGCAGAAAAATCAGGTGGTTTACATGCAAGTGAAAAACTAATGAACGAATTACTCCAAGACAAAGGAATGAACTATGACGAATTTATCCTCTCTTTCTAAGATACATTATGCAAACTATGCACACTTGGTTGTTATATCTTTAGGCCTTTTCGTAAGTGGAGTACTTTTTGATTTTCATCTAGTCTCTTTTCTTTTTGGTTTAACAAATATTGCTATTGCTTTGTATGCCTATAAACAGATATCAGTAGCAACAAAAAGCATTCAAAAAACTACAAGTATCATTACACAGGCAGTCAAAGATGGAAACTTTGAGAATCGCCAAACTTGTATTGAAGATGCTGGAGAGATAGCCGAACTTGCATGGAATATCAATGATCTTTTTGATCAGATAGAGAGTCTTCTTCGCGAGATAAACACTTCCATCGAGTATGCAGCACAGCATAAATACTTTCGCCGAATCAATACCGTAGGACTCAATAATGTTTTTGATAAAACAGGACAGCTTGTAAACACAAGTATTGATGCCATGGAAGAAGAGTATAAAGTGCAGTCACAAAAAAATGTTATTTATGACATAACAAAAGAGGGAGAGAGTCTGGCTTCTGGTTTTTCTAAAATACAAGAACAACTTAGTGATACAAACGATATACTCTCTACTTTAGCAGTAGAGTCGCAAGAGAGTGCATCACTCTCTCGCTCAAACAATGAAGTCGTAGAAGTCATGAATGAAAACTTTCAAAAGCTTTCAGAAATTATCAATCAAAATGATGAATCTATCGAGGGTGTATCAAGCAGAACTGCCGAAATAACTTCCGTAATAGACCTCATTAAGGATATCGCGGACCAGACAAACTTACTCGCACTAAACGCAGCCATAGAAGCAGCTCGTGCAGGTGAACATGGTCGTGGTTTTGCTGTTGTTGCAGATGAAGTTCGTAAACTCGCAGAACGCACACAAAAAGCAACAAATGAGATAACAATCTCTATCTCAACACTCCAACAAGAAGCAAATGGAATGTTAGATAATTCTAAAGCACTCAATGAAATAGCAAACACCTCTACAGAGAATGTTCAAACACTCTACACTTCACTTGAACAGTTTAGTCAAACAAGTGAATCTGCTCTAGCTTCTACACGTTACATGAAAAACAAAAACTTTATTATACTTGCAAAAATTGACCATATTCTTTTTAAGAATGATGCACTTGATCATCTACAAAAAGATAAGTATAAGGAGTTTAGCAACCATACACATTGTAGACTTGAAAAGTGGTATAACGATGAAGGTGCTTCACAATTTGGACATTCTCAAAGTTTTAAAGCAATGCTAAGCCCACACCAAAAAGTTCATACATCCGTACATACTATTTTTAATCTTCTTAAAAACGAAGGTATCATAGCGGCACAAACACCTATAAAAGAGAAGTTTATTGAGATGAATAAAGCTTCCCAAGAGCTCTTTACACTTATGGATAGTATGCTAGAAGAAGAAGCAAAATATCAAGAAGTAAATGTTCAAGAGGGTGAGATGGAGCTTTGGGAGTAGATAAAATCTAACTCTTTTGTAGCTTCTTTGTAGAGTAGTGGACTATCTAAGTCTACATACTTTATAACATCTCTATAGTTAAACGCGAGATAGAGTGCTGCATTTATAGAGTAAGGACCTTCGAGCATTGAGCCTAACATGCACTTTAGATTGTGTTCTCTAGCATACTCTAAAATCTCCACAGCTTTACTTACTCCCCCACACTTCATCAGTTTAATGTTTATCATATCAGCTGACTCTGTTTGCATCACATTTTTGACATCTTCGAGGTTAAAAGTTGCTTCATCAGCAAGTATGGGTATTTTTGTCGCGTTTGTTACTTGCTTTAGAGAGTCTAAATCTTCTGCCACTACAGGCTGTTCTATTAGTTCTATTTTTAAGTTCTCTACTGCATTTACATAAAATAGTGACTCTTTTAAACTCCAAGCTTGATTTGCATCTATGAGTAGTTTTGCTTCTGGTAACTCATGTGCAAGTTTTTTCGTTACTTCTATGGCATGGTTTATGTCACTTCCAAGTTTTACTTTTAAGATATTCATTCCATTATCACAAGCTATTTTTGCATCACGAAGCATTACATCCACTGAGTTTAGACTTATGGTTATGTCAGTTTCTATGGGTTTGGTATTTTTTAAAGTAAAAAAACCAAGCAGACTCATAAACGCCATATCTAAAGCCGCTTTTGCACTCGATCCTATCGTAGTTTCATG
>DQSP01000185.1 GCA_015663215.1 Sulfurimonas sp. | reverse complement strand
TGATATTGTGAGTTTTTTAAATGTATTTTTCATATGTTTTCCTTAATGTTCATAAAAGTTCTTAACTTTTCCTAACTTTTCCTAACTTTTTGGTTTGCATATGATATAATACCTTATGCAAACGGACTGCCTTCCTAGGGGCTTTTCTATTTGTGATCTTAGTTAATCTACTATTTCATTGACTCCTTTTTAATTTATTTACACCTCTGCTTCTAGTTCTTCTATGCAATCAAAGAGATTATCGGCTAGTAGTTCTATTGCTTGACTAGCATTTTTTATTTCATCGCCATTGGTTGCTAATGCCATATTTCTAAGATGTATTTCAATAGCTTTTAGTTTGTTTAGTGTTGGTTCTGTTATCATTTCGTGTTCCTTGTTAGTTAAATTAACTTGGTTCAGCTGGAGAGTGTTCGTGGCACTCTTTGGCAACTCTTGATTATTTGTTTACCCTCCTTTCTTTTTTAGGTTTTTACGTTTTCGTACAAAGCTCCATTGTGCCCAAATACCCAGACCAACCCCAACCCCAATTAACAACCACCCTATAGGTTGATAGTTCTCTTCGGGGTAGTGCATGGACTGTAGATCCAATATTCCATATACGATAAAGACAGCTGCCAAAAACATTCTTATATAATCTTCCAGGTAATCAAAAAAGTAGTTAGCTTTTGCTTCTATCTTTTCTTGTGTTCCTTTTTTCATAATTACAGTATTCCGTCTCTTTTCATTTTTTCTTGAATAGCCATAGTGATATATGAGTTCACCGTTCCGCCGTGGTACTCTTTGATCTTGTTTTCCCAATCGACAAGGATCTGGATCGTTTTGATTTTCTTCTCTTTGCTCGATGATCCACTAGCCTTTTTTTTCTCCTGGAGTGCAGCACTCTCTACCGCTTCATCTACAAAATCTAATTTATCTTTTCTTGCCATTTTCTAACCTTTTAATATGTTTTAGATATTTTTTTAATATTAATATAATATCTTTATAATCTCTTTCACCAAATCTTTACCCTCTTTACTTGCCTTACCATCTTTGTTATATTCTATAACATTCATGCCAAGCCCTGCCGATTTATCAAAGTCCGCTCTAGCTCTTAGAATGGTATCTAAAAGGCTAAAGTGTTTTGACTTTTCAATAAAGGTTTTAACATCCCCCAGTTTGCTTTTTTTGGGGTTTATATTGTTTAGCAGCACTCTAACTACGATATCCTCATCTATAAGATCACTAAGCTCTTTAAGTACCTTTTCAAAGCTCTTGATCCCTAAGAGTTCAAAGCTTCTATCACTTACGGGAGTTATAACAAGATCAGCAGTAATGATCGCTAATCTATTCATGGAACTATCAAAGCCTCCAATATCAATAATTGATAATCTCTCGTCACTATCTCCATTGATATACTTTTTAAAATCTTCTGGAGTTGAAAAGCTTTTGATCGTTAAAGGTTTTAGATCTGTATGATTAGATCTGATCTCATTAGTATATGTTAGAGTCTTTTGTATATCAAGATCCACTAACTCAACATTATATTTATCCTGGAGAGCAGTAGCTAAGTTCCAAGCGATCGTACTCTTACCAACGCCGCCTTTTTGATGAGATATTGCTATCGTCATTATGTCCTTTCCTTTTTGTATTTACGATTATATTCATTTTAAATATTAATTAGATATTTAAAACATATCTTTTAAATATTGTAAAGCCCTTTTCTCTTCATTAGTTCTAATTTCTCTGATCTTATTTGATCTTGATCCATTATCATATATTCCATCATTACTGATAGATCTGGAAAATACTCTGGAGACATAACTTTACCCAGAATCTCTTTGTGAGGCATGAGATCAAAAAGGTACTCTGTGATCTCTTTTGTTCTCTCATCTTCAAGATCTATATTCTCAAAATCTGTAATGACTTTAAAAAGTTGGATAAACTCCAAAAAGAGTAAGTAGTGGGTACGATGATCTGCTGCATCATAGAATAAAGTGATCTGCATCTTTGCATTTTCTAATGCTGCATCAAATAGCTTTTGATTGTCTGGTGTAAGTGTCATAAATACTCCTATGTTTGTACTCTCTATTGTAGCCATATAAATATTATTTAAACATTAAAAAGATATGTTTTAAATATCTTTTAAATGTTATATTATGCCTAGCCCTTTGTTTGTGATTGCTTTAGCGATACAATCTTGTAGCTGTTCCACGCTATGGTACTCATATCCAATACCATCAAATTTATCTGTGACCAGATATCCACCATTCTCTAATTTTATTATTTCTTTGATAGTCAAGTAAGAATTTATCACTTCGTTGTAGATCTCTTGATCTGTATAGTTTTCTAAAAATGCTTTTTCTTGTAGATCAGTAGGTTTTTCTTTTCCTGATATGTGGATCTCATAGAATCGTATCGCTACAACCTTGCGACCTCTTTTAGTTACTCCCTCCCACTTGTAGCGTAGGGTAGTGTCCTCTTCTATGAGCTTATGAGAGAGTTCTAATATACGTTTTCTAAAATTGGAATACAATTTGTATTTATTTTTCTCAATTCCTAGCATTTCTCTAAGCTCTGATATTTCAATAGTACGCTCTCTTTGTTTGCTTCGGCTATACTGCTTCATAAGCTCATATATACGCTGTGCATAGGTGCTTGTAAGGGTCATAAATTCTATTAGCTCATAAGCTGTAAAGCCTTCTTTACTCTGCTTTAGTTCCAAGAATAGAGAGTGTACATGCTTATGCAGTTTAATAGTCATTTCACCCTCTCCATAGTCTAATTCTTCAAAGTAATTAAAGCCTTTCATGCGTAAGTTCTCTTTATCTTCCAGGATGATGAACTTTCCTAGCATAGACTGCATCAGTTCTTTACCTGTAGTATAGAGTTTGTTTGGCGTAATATCGGCTAGTTCTGCTATTTCTAGCAAAGGAATAGTATAGGCTTTAAACTCCGTATCAGTGGGTTTTATCTTGGCAATAACAAATTGCATAATACGCTTCTCAGTAAGGCTAAAATCTTGCCTACTCTCGGTGAATGTATTGGACTGGAATACAGTTAGTTGAGTCTTTTTCATGAGGTATTATTACTAAAATAAAGTTATGTATAGCTTGCAGTACCTATTTGTACACATTAGGGTAATTTACTTACCAAAATGGTAAGTTTATGAACATTAAAGTAATATCCTTACCAAAACTATATATGTGTACACATTAGGGTATCTATTTGTACACATTAGGGTATCTATTTGTACACATTAGGGTATCTATTTGTACACATTAGCACTCGAAAACCCCGTCCACACCGTCTGTATTTCTTGCTAAACTAAATAAACTAATTAAACTAAAAAATTAAAAATAAAAAAACTTTTTGGTGAAACCTCTTTATGGTTACTCGAGACCCTCACAGCTTATTACAGCTTTTACACTAAAGACTTGT
>DQSP01000122.1 GCA_015663215.1 Sulfurimonas sp. | reverse complement strand
GCAGTCATGGGTTATAATCTTCGTATGACTGAAGTAGCTGGTGCACTAGGGAGTTCACAACTCAAAAAACTCGATGATTTTATAGCTAAACGCAGTGAGATCACTAGTTATTTTGATGAGCGATTTCAAAATGAGAAGCTATTTTCAACACAAAAATTAACTAGAGGTATCATTAGTGCAAGACATCTCTATCCTATCATCTTAAACCAAGGGCTACATTCTTCAAAAGAGGACATTTTTAAAGAGCTACAAAAGAGAGGTTTAGGAGTGCAAGTTCACTACAAGCCTATCTATCAAAATAGCTTTTACAAAGAGAAGTTTGGCGAAGTATCACTTCCTGTGGCCAATAACTTTTACCGTTCAGAAATCTCCATACCTTGTAACCAAACCATGAGTATGGAAGATACAAAATATGTGGCTGATACACTCCTAGATATTTTAAACAAGTACTCTAATGTCTAAAGCAGTAGCCATAATCCCTGCTCGTGGTGGAAGTAAACGCATACCTAAAAAAAATATTAAAGATTTTTTAGGAAAACCTATCATTGCATATAGTATAGAATTAGCATTCGAATCAAAGCTTTTTGAGAAGGTTGTTGTGACTACAGATGATGAAGAAATTGCCACTATTGCTAGAGAGTACGGAGCAGAAGTTCCTTTCATTCGTCCAAAAAACTTAAGTGATGACACAAGCGGAAGTGGAGATGCAGTGCAACATGCCTTAGAGTTTTTACAAAAAAATGGAGAAAAGTATGACTTCCTCTGTACTCTTTATGCAACGGCACCCTTGCTTCAAATCGTATACCTAAAAGAAGCCTATAGCTCACTCAAAAACTCAGATGCACATATGGCATTTAGTGTCACAAGTATGCCTTTTCCTATTCAAAGAACTTTTAAAATAACCGATAGTAGTAGATGCAAGATGTTTTGGCCAGAGAACTTCTCTAAACGTAGCCAAGACTTAGAAGAGGCTTACCAAGATGCAGGACAGTTTTACTGGGAAAACTTGCATAATAATTTTAAAGATACTCCTTTTGGAGAAGACAGTATTCCTATCGTACTTCCAAGGTATTTAGTACAAGATATTGATACTCTTGAAGATTGGCAACGTGCCCAAGCACTCTATAAAATTTATCATTTACAAGGGCAATAATGCATACACAATATAATCTACTTAATCTCATGATAGAGGATATGAATAAACAGTCCTCACTCTATAGACCAACCTCTTTTTGGGAACTCGGTTTAAAACTGATTATAGATGAAATCAAAAAGCACAAAGTAGAAAACTTTCGCTCTTTAAAAGTAAACCGAAGTTTATTTGTTCCCTGTTACTCTTTTGCTGATTACTATGAAGATAAAAATAAATATACAAACTTAATAGATACATACAAAGAGCTATCTCCTGATATCAGGACACATACAAAATTAGAGAGACTATTTAGCGGAAGATTGCAAGCATTTGATGACTATAGAACATTAGTAGCTAGCAATATAAATGGGGTACCCCATACAGATAGAGTCTCAGAAAGTAACATAGGTAAGCCTATAGAACAGTTTGATTTTGATGGAAGAAAATTTTCACGTTCATTTCTCAACTATCTTTTAGGTTTGAATTTTTTAAAGCAAAATGTAGATACATCCGAGATTAAAACTGTTATGGAAATAGGTGGGGGATTTGGTACTTTAGGGGAGATACTGCTTGGCGATAAACGAAATAATGCTTTTTATATTAATGCTGACATCCCTCCTGTCGGTTTTTTCTCTTCATACTACCTTAAAAGCCTTTTTGGTGAAAATAAAGTCGCAGACTATAAAGATTTGCATACACTAGAAGAGTTAAATATTGAGGAGTTAAAAAAACAATACGATGTGCTCAACATCTGCTCTTGGCAAGTACCACTTCTAAGTGGAAAAATTGATCTTTTTGTAAACTTTATCTCTTTTCAAGAGATGGAACCCGATGTAGTACAAAATTATTGTAAGTACATAGATAAACTTGAACCAAAATATATCCTTTTAAGAAATATACTTGAGGGAAAACGCATCAAAAGTAATGACTATACCCTAGGAGTAGAAACTCCTATTTTAGGGGATGATTACAACAAGTTTTTTCCAAACTATCGTTTTGTTGCAGCAGATTCTGAAATTTACGGTTTTATCACTGAAGATAATTTTCACTCTCAACTACGTATTTATGAACGAATTTAATTATGTTTAAAAGTGTCGTAACTATTGATGGCATTGCTATTGGTAAAGGAAAAAATCCGTATATCATTGCAGAGATGTCTGCTAACCATGGTAATGATATAAATATTGCAATAGAAACTATAAAAGAAGCAAAAAAAGCTGGTGCTGATGCTATAAAAATCCAAACTTACACTGCAGATACACTCACACTTGATTGCAAAAGAGAAGAGTTTGAAGCAAAAGGTGCATGGGAGGGTGTTTATCTGTATGATCTCTACCTAGATGCTTCTATGCCATGGGAATGGACACCAAAACTTCAAAAAGTTGCCAAAGAGATAGGTATTACCCTCTTTTCTTCTCCTTTTGATTTCTCTTCGGTGGAATTTTTAGAGTCACTCAATATGCCTGCTTATAAGATTGCTTCTCCTGAGATAATAGATTTGCCTCTTCTAAGACGAATTGCACAGACCAAAAAGCCCATCATCATGAGTACAGGGAGTGCAACACTCGCACAGATAAATGAGGCTGTTGCTATTATGCTAGAAGAACAAGTGGAAGAGCTTATCATACTTAAATGTACGAGTGAATACCCTGCAAGTCCAAAAAATATTCATCTTAAGACTATTGCACATCTTCAAGAAACATTTAAAACACCTGTTGGACTCTCAGATCACACTCTTGGAGTGGCTATTCCTCTTGCATCTATTGGCATGGGTGCTAGTGTTATTGAGAAGCACTTTATAGTCTCACGAGAAACAAAAACAGCAGATAGTTTTTTCTCTGCAACACCTCATGAACTAAAGAGCTTAGTGGATGGTGCAAAGATGGTTTATGAAGCAATTGGGGAAATTCATTATCCTATCATCGCACCAAAACCACAAAGAAGTTTAATCGTTATTTGTGAT
>DQSP01000030.1 GCA_015663215.1 Sulfurimonas sp. | reverse complement strand
TATTTTGTACTTAAAAGTAAAAAAAATAAAGAGAACTAACTCTCTTTATTTATGTTATCTAAATATCTAAAAAGATCAGATGAAGCTATCTCTGTATCTTTAAAAAGTGCAATAATTTCATCTATTTTACCACTATTTATAAGTGCCATTGCCTTGTTTATATTGTCATGTATTGCTTGATATACTGGGGCGATAGCATTAAAATCTTGTTTTTTTCCAAACTCCTTTTTACCTTCATTCTCATACCACTTACCAAAGGTACATGATGTATGTGAACTTAAGTCATTGTCCTGTTTTCCAGCAAGTACGGAAGCATAACTATAGTTTTTATAAACCATATGATCGAGTTTAACCATATTTGAGAAAAGTTCTCTGCCTATAACTTCACTATCTTGAGTAATAAGATTAGCATTTCCTATTAGAGTTTCAAGTACTGAAACAAACTCATCTAGTGTATCTTGAGAGGAGAGAGAAAACTCTTCAATCTTCTCGCTATTTTCACTCATACTGATGGAGTTTTGTTTTAAAATACTTATATTTGCTTCGACTTCACTGGTTGCTTTTTGTGTACGTTCTGCAAGTTTACGTACTTCATCTGCAACAACAGCAAAACCACGACCATGCTCACCAGCACGGGCAGCTTCTATCGCCGCGTTTAATGCGAGTAGATTTGTTTGGTCACTAATTTCTTTTATGAGGGCAATGACACTATAAATCTCTTGCACATTGTTATTTAAATCATTATAAAAATCTTTATTTATCACATTCTCTTTAACAGCCAAAGTAAAGTTTCCTATTTTAGGAGCATTTTTTACAATTAAATTAAGTCCCTGCATAAATTCAACAGAACCTAAATACTCACTGTCTTCAATAATTGGGGCTACTCCACGAAGTACAAGACCAGTACGACCAAGTTCAATCGCCACTAAAGGTTTTTTTGTCTTTTTTACACTCACAACTGTTTTTCTAAAACTACTTAAATCATCACCAAATTTTTCTGGTTTCCAAGCTCTTAAAAAACTATGTGCAGTTGCATCATGTACATGAATTTTGATATTTTTATAATTTGTGTAGTTTTTAGAAATGTTAATTGGTCAGAATCACCATAAACCCTATCACAATGGATAGAATTAATGGGATATGGATTTTCTTGCTTATGGACATGTTATTTATGTTTATCATGGTATTAAACCTTATAGTGTATTAGGATGAGAATTTTAACCTTTTACTATGACACTACAACTTAAATAAATTTTACTTTATAATCTATTGATATTTATTTCAGTTTTCCATTTCCGTAATGCTCAAAAAGGTACTCAATGACAGTATTTATATCTTCTTTAGTCATTGGTGCTTTAAAGTGTGTAATCATCTTATCTGTTTTTTTAGCCCAAAACTCTTTAGACTGAGGACCTTGGTTTATGATGTAACCAAAGGAGTGACACATCAAACAGTTTGCTTGGACTGCATCAAAACCTTTCCCCATTTTAATCTCATAAGAGATATAAGGAACTTCAACATCTTCTTTAACTTGTGCAAATAGTGAACTAAACGCTAATAAACTTAATAATAATATTTTTTTCATATTTTTTCCTTAAACCACTTCAACTTTAACAACATCTATACCGTTATATTTATAACCACCATGGTTCCATAATATATCTTTTGAAAGAGGTTGTTCCTTACCTAAACGATTAATCGCTTTTGCCATAATACTTACTTTTCCATACTTAGTAGGCTTATAAGTAAATCTAAATTCTGTAAATGCATAACGACCATTCTCTTGTTTTAGAAGTGCTTCATTCCAAGTTTTTCCTTCATCAGTAGAAATCATCACTTGACGAATACCATGTCCATCATCAAATGCGACACCACGAATAACAATATGTGCATTGTGGTAAAGCTTCATACCATTTTCAGGATAGCCAATAATAGACTTCACATTCATAAATGTAATAGGCTTCGTTTTTTTAAACTTATGATCTGGTGTTTCACTCTCTGTTTCATTATCAGGTACACGATATGCTGTATCCATGAAGAAAAGAGATTTGTACTTGTTTGTAACAGTTATGTTACTCAGCATTTTCACCCAACTATCAGAGTAGTACCCAGGAAGCACTAAACGTAGTGGAAAACCATTTAGATATGGTAAATCTTCTCCATTCATCTCATAAGCTACGATAACATGATCATCAAGTTCAGTTAACTCTAGTTCACGAACAAAGTTTGGTGTTTCATAGTAAGCAGCTTTTTCAAGACCGTTAAATCCTATCCACTCTGCATCTTTTTTAAGTCCTGCACGGTTAAGTAGGTCTGAGAGTCTTACACCTTTCCATTTTGCACAACCCATAGCACCACTACCCCACTGAATACCACCAGCTATCGGAGTAAACGCAGAACGGCTGTTTCCACCACACTGAAGAACTGCTGTTACTTCAACCTGTTCAAAATCATTTTTCAACTCTTTAAGTGTAATATTAAGCACTTGATCAACAAGTCCATCTATCTTAATAGTAAAAGATTCTAAGTCAATTTTCGTAGGAATATCTGGAAGGTGCCAACGTACAAAAAAGTCATCATTTGATGTGATACCCTTAGCAAATACCGACCTTGGAGACTCTAAAAGTGGTGGTCTATCTGAGTAAGTAATCATCGGACGTTTTTCAGGAAATGCCATTTTTGACATTTTTTGTCCATCTTTTGGTTGATGTGTTTGCCCAGCACTAAGATTTGTGCCTAATATCGCAGCAGATGCGACTATTGAAGTTTTAAAAAATTCTCTTCTTTGCATATTTTTATCCTATAAAAATTTATTATAAGTATTATTATAGCACTTTTCAATTTAAAAAGGGTTAAATTGCTTCATAAGAATTTCCTCTAACTGGAATTTCTAAAAGACCTTTAGGGGTGCGAAATTTTGTAGGAAGAGTTTCTCTTTTACCTGCACCACTTGCTTTAAATACAGAAAAATGAAGGTGAGGACCACTACTGTATCCTGTACTACCAGAGTAGCCTAATGGCTCCCCTCTTGAAACAGCTACACCCTCTTTTACAATCACCCCATGATACTTTAAGTGATAGTAAGTAGCAAAGGTACCATCACTGTGCATAACCCTTACATAGTTTCCAGAGCTTGCATACTTTTTATCAAAACCACCTTCATCTGAATTTGATTTTGTTTTAACTACAACACCATCTCGTGCCGCATATACTTTTGTACCCACTGGCATTACAAAGTCTATTGAGTAAGCAGAGCTACCTTTATGTGTTTGTGCACCATTATAGCCTTGACTCACTATATGTGAAGTTCCTTGCTTAAAGGGTAGTCTATAAACATAATCTTTATCATGTTGTGCATCTTTTGAGCCCATGGTATAGCTCCAACTAAAGCCGTATCTAGATTCTCCAGAGCCCAGTATTAAAGTAGTATAGTGGTATTTGCTCTTGGCTTTTAAGACAAACTCTTTTGGTGGTTTCATTGTCATTTTTATATTTTGGACAACAGGTATTACTCTAATTGTCACATCATAAATATTTTTATTATATATAAAAACTTTAATTGTATTTACAACTCTTGTTGTAATAATGTCGACACTCTTTTTTGATTTTTCTTGTGAATCCGAGTTATATGAAGAGTGTATTATCTCAGCAGCAAAGAGTTCTTGTGTTGCATGAGATAACTTTTCATTTGCCATATTTTTTTCTAAGATTTTACACTTTACATTTTTCTCATGCTTATGTTTGAAGTAAAAAGCTATAGCTTGCTTACGAAGGTTTGTATTTTTAAAAAGTCCATCAAAAGCATAAGAAGTTAGTTTTAAAAATAGTTCATAGTCATCATCTTTTATACTTTTGCTTATTGCTTGATGTAAACTGTGCAGTAACTTGTCATATTTTTTTTGTAATTTTCTCAAACTTTTTAAGTAATTTTTCTTTTTGCTTTTATCATCTGAAATATCGATTCTTTTACCACATAAGAGTAATTTATCGGCTCTATCTTTATACTCAAGGATGAGAGGTTTTAAACTTTCTACATCTTCATATTTTTCAAAGTGTTGTGCTGATTGAAAAAGTGGAGTACCTAACTGGGCATAAGACTTTGGGTAAATGGAGCTAGCGAAACAGAAGCTAAAAAAGAGTGTTACAAAAAGTAGAAATTTAACTAGCACTAAAAATACTTAGGAATTAAACTTTTTATTTTTTTATATATTTTCTCAAAGTCTGTTGAGTAAACGCGAGTATCTGCTATGCTTGTGATGAAGTTCGTGTCACGGTTGAAACGCGGGACAAGGTGCATATGTATATGTTCTGCTATCCCAGCTCCACCAGCAGCACCAAGGTTCATACCGATGTTAACACCATGCGCACCAAAACCCTCTTTGAGTAGTCTCACACCCTTTTGAGCCAAAGCAGCCATATGTAACCAAGTCTCACTTTCTAACTCTTCGAGTTTGTCAGTATGTAAATGGGGAATAATCATAAAATGCCCAGGAGTATAAGGGTACTTATTCATCACGACAAAACAAAACTCATCACGATGTAAGATATGAAACTCAGAGTCTTTATCTGCATGTGCACTTATGTGACAAAAAACACAGCCTTCTACTTTTTCACCTGCTATGTACTCAGTACGCCAAGGGGCATATAAAATATCTTCCATTTTCACATACTCCTTTTTCTAGTGACTAACAGCTCTACCTAAAACTTTTTCAACTGAGTCTATCTTTGTTTTAAGACGATTCTCAGTGTTGTGACGGATGTCAAACTTAAGTGAAGAGTAAACTCTCTCACAGTCGCTTACCTGCTCATAAGCAAGAGCTATCACATCTAAAGCCTCTCTCATACTCTTCGCTTCTATAACAGTTCCCATAGGTGTTAGCTGATACGGTACACCTGACTTATCTATAGCATCTATGATTTTACTCACTGACTTAGAGACAGATGCCCCACCCTCTCTACCATCGCTTGAGGTAGGAAACATTGAAAACTCTACTAATACACTTAACATATATAATCCTTATAAAAATGCAAAAACAAGGTTAGGAAAGAGTAAAACCAATCCAAGACCGAGTAATTGTAACAAAATAAAGGGGATAATCCCCTTATAAATCTCCATAGTTGTGACACTATCTCTTGCGGCTCCTTTTAAGAAAAAGAGCGAAAGTCCAAATGGTGGTGTCAAGAATGAAGCTTGAAGATTCATAGCTATCAACACCGCAAACCAGATGGGGTCTATACCAAACGCAGACATAACGGGAACTAATATCGGCACTATAATGAAACTTATCTCAATAAAGTCTATAAAAAATCCTAAAATAAAAATACTAAGCATAGCCACAGCTATAAAAATCCAAACATCACCTATATCTTCACTAAAAAACTCCAGTATCAAGTCGCTCCCACCAAGCTCGTTAAACACAAGGCTAAATGCAGTAGCACCGATGAGAATCATAAATATCATGCCGGTAAGTTTCATAGTGCCAAAAAGTGCATACTTTATCATCTCTACACTGAGAGTTTTATTGATGCTTGAGAGTATAACGCCACCCACTACACCAAACGCAGCCGACTCAGTAGGCGAAGCAATACCTGCGAAAATACTTCCTAAAACCGAAACCATCAAAAGAAGTGGCGGAATTATAGCTTTTACTAAGTCCCATATACTTACCTCTTCTTGCGTTATGATGGCAGGAGCATCGTTTGGTTTAAGATATGCACGGATGAGGATGTAAGTGATATAAAGACTCACAAGTGTAAGCCCAGGAAGTACAGCCCCAACAAACAAATCCCCAACACTCACACTCATAACATCCCCTAAAACTATGAGGATTATCGAAGGTGGTATGATTTGCCCTAGTGTTCCTGATGCGGCGATAGTTCCAGAAGCTAAACTTTTATCGTACCCTGCGTTTATCATAAGTGGCAGGGCTATAACACTCATCATCACAACTGAAGCCGAAACTATACCCGTTGAAGCTGCTAAAATAGCTCCAACCAAGACAACACTTACTCCTAAACCACCACGGACACCTTTAAACATTGATGACATCGACATAAGAAGTCGTTCTGCCATTCCTGAACGTTCAAGGATAAGTCCCATCATTATGAACAGTGGCACTGCCATCAGAGTTGTGTTAGTCATGATACCGTAGATACGAAATGGCAAGATATTAAAGACTTCAAAACCAAGCTCAGGGATGACAAATGCGAACATCATCGAAACACCACCAAATGCAAATGCCACGGGAATTCCAAATAGTAGTAGTGCTAATGCCACAACAAACATAACTAGAGCTATCATGAGGCACTTCTATAAAGTTTTATCTGCCTAAAGAGTTCAGACAGAGCTTGAAGTCCTAAAAAGACAAATGCCAAAGGCATAAGAGATTTAACAATCCATCTATGTGTTAAACCACCGGGGTTTGATGAGACTTCGTTTTGTACAAAGCTAAGTTCTACAAACCCTATACCCATGTAAACAAGTAAAAAAGCAAATGGAAGGATGAAAAAGAGAGTTGCTATGATGTTTACAAGTGCTTTATTTTTGAGAGAAAAAGTGTTATAAAAAATATCAACTCGAACATGAGAGTTCTCTTTTAAAGTGTAAGCGATACTCAGCATGATAATGACATCAAAAAGATGCCACTCCAACTCTTGAAGCGAGATAAGACCGCTAGAGAAAAGATAGCGTGCAGTTGCGTCGTAGACTATGAGAAGTACTAAAAGAGCTAGAGTAAATGCAGTGAAATAAGATATATATTTTATAACACTATTTATCACTACACTGTACCTTAGATAAAATTCGGAGCATCGTTAGCAAAGAGTATAATGTCACCCGATTTTGTTTGGTTTGCTAGGACTGCTGTTAGCGAAGTTTTATCTGCTAACATCACTTTTTGTTTTACATCTAGGTGTTTCTTAAAGAGTTCTGCGTTTAGAGAGCCTGTTACTATTACTATGTCAAAAACATCGTTTATGGCGTTTATGAGTTGTATGTTTAACTCATCTCTACTCTCTACCAGTCCTGGTGTTACCATTACTTTTTGTCCACCCTCATGTAAAGAGCAGAGTCTTACACCTTCTAGCATTCCATCTATGTTGCCATTATAACCATCATCGAGAATGAGTTTTCCACCTGCTTTTATCATTTGCAGTCTATGTTCAACGGGTTCTAGTTCTTTTACTGCGTTTGTTATCTCTTCATCACTCATACCAAAACTTTTAGCAATGCGAACGGCTACTGCGATGTTCATCGTTTGAAACGAGCCTAAGACATCAGTATGGAGCTTAAGAGTTGTGTCTTCAAGTGTTATAGTAAAGTCGGTACCATCTAAGCCAGCATTTACATCACTGAGTTCATTACCAAAAAAAGTTACTTTCGCATGTGGTTCATCCGTTACAGAAGTATGTATAAAAGCTCTTTCTAAACGCGGGGACTGCATGAGTTCTAGTTTTGTGGCTTTGATGTTGTCGAGTGTTTTGAAGTACTCTATATGAGCCTCACCAACTTTACCGACGACAACAGTTTGTGGCTCTACAAAAGTAGCGATGTCATAAATATCACCTGTTTCTCTAGCGCCTGCTTCACAAACATATATCTCTGTATCTTCAGCTAAAGAGTTGTTTATGTCAGCCATTATCCCACCCAGAGTGTTTATACTTCTAGGAGTTGGATAAACTTTAAACTTTTTACTCAAAATCTCTGCTACAAAGTTTTTTATACTTGTTTTCCCATAACTTCCTGTGATTGCAATAACTTGAAGCTTATCCATAGATGCAAGTTTACTCTTCGCCTGTTTTTTATAAACCATAAAAAGGTACTTCTCTATAATGTGAGAGCCAATGTATGCAAGTGCTAAAGGCATAAAAACACCATAAGTGCTACAAATATCTTTAAGTGTACACAAAACATTTCCAAAAAGTGTAAGCCCAATAACTAGAATGAGAAAACGCTTCACTCTCCAAGTAAGTACAAGCTTTTTATCGAGTCTTTTATGCCAAATAATGATCGAAGGCAGTATTGCAAACACAAAGAAAATAACAAAAAACTTACCCGTAGTATAGTAAGCGATAAATGGAATGATAAAGTACAGTATGTGCCACTGTGGTTTATGATGTTTCAAAATAACACGAGAAAGTGAGTAGTTATACCATTGTAAGTTGGTTATGAGGTACCAAGCTAAAACAAAAACAAAAAGTGCATTTGTAGTAAATGCTATGAGTCTTTCAAAAATTTCTATATTTTCCATTTAATGTGCCACCGATGCTAAAAATGTCTCTTCTACTCTAACAGATATATCCCCAGCTTCTTTAGTAAAAAAGAAGTGATCACCTTTGTAGACTTGCAACTTAGAATCTTTTATGAGTTCTTTTATCTTGTGTGCTGAACTCAATGGTGTCGCAGTATCATCTTCACCCCAACACAAAAGTGCTTTACCCTCATACTCTGAAAATTCTTGAGCAAAATCTTCATCTACTACATTTTTAAAAGTATCGTACATTGGACGACTTAAATCTTTTGCATCACTTGCCACAAAAAGTGAACGAAATTTTTTCAGTCCTAGAGCATTCAATAGTTTTGTAGTTGCTATTTTAAGTTTTACATCTAAAGGTTTGGGAACTTTAATACCTGCACTTGCAACTAAAACAAGCACTTTAGGATTAAGTAAAAGTGCTACTTTCCCACCAAATGAGTGTCCAAGTATAATGTCTTTACTTGCATTTATATGAATCATAACTAATTCTACTATTCGAGCTACATCTGAAGTTTTTAACGCAATAGGACAAGTAGACTTTCCAAAACCTGGTAAATCTATGTAAATATGACGAAAAGTATCCATAAAAGGAGCAAAAACATTTTTCATAATGTTTTTATTACTTCCCCAGCCATGCAATACTATCAAGTCAACTTTTGCATCAGGATTAAGTATCTCATAACTTATGTTAAATGTATGCTGCAGGTGCTGAATAGACTTAACTGCCATTACTTGCCCTTAGCACTAGAGATAGAGTGAATATAATCATAAGAGACCTTAACTCGTTTTGCTTCAGGTAAAGCACTTAATAAATCCACTATAACTTGCTCAAAATCTTCAAAAAGATAGTTAGCCATAGAACCAGGAATAGGGTTTATCTCATTTAAAAGAATTTCTCCATTTACAACAAAAAAGTCACAACGAATGAGTGCACCCTCAAACATACCACGATACACTTTTTCAAAACTAGACTTGAGCTTGTTTGTAAGTTCTTCGTCAATATCTGCTCGACTCACCTGTTCTGAACGCAAAAAGTCCATATATTTTTTTTCAAAATCTAAAAATTCCTCTTTTTGAGGCTCTTCTACTATGGAAAAGTGTATCTTTTCATCTGCCATGTATCCAGCAAGGTTATACTCTTTTACACCCTCTATAAAAGGCTCAATTAAAACTGCATCATCATACTCAAACGCAGTATCAAGGGCATAGTCAAACTCTGACTCATCTTTTACTATGCTAACACCTATGGAGCTCCCTAAAGTTGCTGGCTTAACTATCACTGGCATACTTAGGTTTAAATTTTTTGCTTCATTTTTTGTAAAAATTTCATAGGCAACTGACTTAACACCTATAGCATCACAAAGGTATTTTGTATAACGTTTATCATAAGAAAAAGTACAAGCAACTTTACGTGGACCAATAAACTTAATATCAAAAAAGTCTAAAAGCGAAGCTATGCTACCATCCTCTCCATCCCCACCATGAATGAGGTTAAGAACGGGACTTATATGCTTAGTAGAACCAAAAAGAGACTTTTGAGTAAAGCCACCATTTGTTAGTGTTAGTTCTGGCATTTTTTTATGTTCACCACGGCTAAAAGTGGTAGCCTTCATTTTCTTTTCATCAATAAGATAAAATTTATGATCTCCGTCACAAAATATAAAACTTAAATCAAATTTTTCTAACTTCTGTTTAACAGTAATAGCACTAACAATGCTAATCTCATGCTCAAAACTTGCCCCACCAAATAAAATCGTTAATTTCAATATATGCATCCTTCCTTTTCTAAACTGTCTGTAATAATTTTAGTGCACCTTTAACAAGTGATGCGGTATCTTCACCCTCACAAGCTGTGAGTGCTTTAGATATTTTGTCTTTTTTAAAGCCTAATGACTCTAATGCTTCTGTCGCTTGAGAAAAAGCCAACGATGATAAAGGTGTTCCATCTCCTGAACTGATAAGTTCTGTGTCAAATCCAGCAAGTTCTACAAGTATACGTCCTGCACCCTTAGGACCTATTCCTGGTACTTTTTTTACACCATTTAAGTCTTTGTTATTTATAACTGTTGCAAACTGAGAGGGTGTGTAAGTAGAACAGATTGCCATGGCAACTTTAGGTCCTACTCCATTTATCTTTATCAGTCTTGTAAACATCTTTTTTTCATTCATATCCATAAACCCAAACAAAAGCGAAGCATCTTCACGAATTATCTGAGATGTGTACAATGATGTGTTTTGTGTACCCAAGGCTGAAAATGTTTGCAAAGAGATAAACACCTCATATACTATTCCAGCAACATCAACATGAACAAATGTTGGTTCTTTATAAACTATTTTTCCTGCTACGCCTACTATCATTCGCTCACTGCCTGTATCTCGTATTCACCATCACCAACCTCAACAAGCCCAAATATTTTGTCTGAAGAACCCTCTGCAGGCTTATATACAAGCTCAATTGGAGGATCAACAAGTTTAAATTTTATCTCATTATATCCGACCCATCTATCTCTATTTATAACACGAGCATCCATAATACTATCTTGAAAAGAGACTGTTCTTGTTGTTTGCAAACTAAGTTGATCACTTTTAACTTCATACTCACTTTGTAACTCTTTTAAATGTGCTTCCATTGCAGTAAACTGTTTATATTTTTGAACGAAAGAAGCAGGTAATTTTACACCATTTTTTTTGTAATGAATTAGATGCTTTTTAATCTTGTTAAATGCCGGTGTACCATCCACAATAAGTTTCTTATATTTCTCTATCTCTTTTTCTACCTCTTTTACAGAATTTTCAATGTTCTTAATAGTCTCTTGATTATCATGTAGTCCAGCAACTTCATCTTTTTTTAACACAGGGTCTATTATAAAAGTATTTTCACTTCCTTGGAGTTTTTTAATCTCTATAAACTTAGATGCAGTCGCACATATATGTGATGCACATATGTCTATTGTTATCTCTTTTGCTTTTATGTGTCCGCCTAAAGCTTGTGTTATTTCAACAACATCAGCATCAACTTCTCCATGCTCAAGTCGTGTTATTATC
>DQSP01000245.1 GCA_015663215.1 Sulfurimonas sp. | reverse complement strand
CTCATAGTGTAGACCTTCTACTTTTTTCTGTGCATTTTCAACCGCACGAGTTACCATACCTGATTCGATATGTTCACCCTCTTTTATACCAAGTCGCTCCATAATACCTTTTATCTTATCGCTTCCAAAGATTCTTAGAAGGTTATCTTCTAAAGATAGGAAAAATTGACTAGATCCTGGATCTCCTTGTCTACCACTTCTTCCTCTTAGTTGATTATCTATCCTTCTGCTCTCATGTCTCTCAGTTCCAAGTATATAAAGACCTCCAAGAGATTTTACCTCATCAGTTACTTTTATATCTACACCACGACCAGCCATATTTGTAGCAATAGTAACGGCACCTTTGATACCAGCATCTTTAATGATTTTCGCTTCACTAGCATGGTTTTTTGCATTTAGTATATTGTGTGCAATTTTTTTCTTTTTTAGTAGTTCGTGTAGGTACTCACTTTTTTCGATAGAGGCTGTACCTATAAGAACTGGCTGTCCACTTTTTTGTAACTCTTGTACTTTTAAGATTACTGCATTAAATTTTTCTCGTTCACTTTTATAGATAAGATCATTGAAATCTTTTCTTTGTATTGGGACATTTGTAGGTATTGAGATAACATCTAGATTATATATTTGTTCAAACTCTGTTGCTTCTGTTTGTGCAGTTCCTGTCATACCAGCTAGTTTGTCATACATTCTAAAGTAGTTTTGAAATGTAATATCTGCAAGTGTTTGAGACTCTTCTTGAACTTCTACACCCTCTTTAGCTTCAAGTGCTTGGTGAAGTCCTTCGCTAAATCTTCTTCCCTCACTTAGTCTTCCTGTAAACTCATCTACAATGATAATCTCACCATCTTTAAGAACATAATCAACATCTTTTTCAAAAAGATTACGAGCTTTTAGAGCTTGATCAAGGTGGTGTGATAGTATCGCATTGTCAATACTATAAAGGTTATCTACACCAAAAAGTTTTTCAGCTTTTTCTATACCCTCTTCAGTAAGATAGAGAGTTTTGTTTTTTTCATCAACTATAAAGTCACCAGTTGTTTTTTTATCTTTAGTTCCTTTGATAATCTCTTCTTTGCCGATTACTAACTCTTGTGAAACTTTATCAGCTACTTTATAGTTCTCAAGAGATTTATTTGTTGGTCCAGATATGATTAGTGGAGTTCTTGCTTCATCGATCAAAATACTATCTACTTCATCTACTATTACAAAGTTATGATCTCTTTGAGCTTTTTCATTTTTTGCATACTTCATATTGTCACGAAGATAGTCAAAGCCAAACTCATTGTTTGTTCCATAAGTTATATCTGCATGATATTGAGCTTTTCTTTCAAAGTCATCATGAATATCATTGGTAATAATTCCAATAGTGTAACCTAGAAATTCATATAGTTTTCTCAAATCATTGGCATCTCTTTTTGCAAGGTAGTCATTTACAGTTACAAGGTGAACACCACGACCTGTCATTGCATTTAGAATAATAGGAAGAGTTGCAACAAGTGTTTTCCCTTCACCAGTCTTCATCTCCGCAATCTTACCTTCATGTAGTACGATACCACCAATCATCTGCACATCAAAGTGTCTTAGACCTAGAGTTCTTTTACTTGCTTCTCTAGTTATCGCAAATGAGTCATAAAGAGCTTCATCAAGTGTTAACTCATGGTTATGAACTTGGTTTTTCAGATTTATAAAACTCTGTTTTAAATCTTCATCACTCAATACTTCGTATTTTTCTTCAAGTTTGTTTATATTCTCAACTCTGTTTCTGTACTGTTTTACAACACGATCATTTTTTGTTCCAAAAACTTTTTTAAATATGGATGTTACCATTTATAATAGTCCTCATAAAATTTGTTACATAATAGCTAAAATCATATTCTAACTTGCTAAATAGAGACTAATTGGGTAATATAAAAAAATTACACCATTTTATCACTATTTTAGTGCAAAATATTCCCTTAGGAGAAGAGTATGATTAGAAAATTAGCATTAGTTGGCTTGTTAGCCACACTATTATCGGCAGATATTAGTAAAATAGAGACTTTGAGTGCAAACTTTGTACAAAAAATTGTAAATAGTGGACAAAGTAGTATAGTTTATAGTGGAAAGATGTATGCAAAAAAGAAAAGAAATCAAACTTTGTGGATATATAAAAAACCTATAGAAAAATATATCTATTATAGAGATGGCTCGATAGTTGTTATTGAACCAGAACTAGAACAAGCAACATTTGCAAAACTTGATAAAGTACCAAATATACTTTCACTTATAAAAAAAGCTAAAAAAGTTTCAAAAAATAGATTTAGAACAAAGTTCAATGGAACAACTTATGATATTGATATTAGAGGTGATAAGATTTTAAAAGTTAAGTATTTAGATGAGATGCAAAACAGAGTTACGATTAGTTTTACAGATGAGTTAGTAAATCATAAAATATCTGATAAAAAGTTTATATATCAAATCCCAGCAGGATATGATATATTAGAACAGCAGTAGAAGAAGGCTTTTAGCCTCTTCTCCAACTTCTAACTGGACCAACATCAAGATGGATAAAGTTACTTCTAGGGTAGTAACCAACACCACCATTTTTTAAGCTTCTAGCAATACTTCTAACTTTACTTAGTCTAATACCTGGTATTTGTATATCAACTGCTTGTGCTTTCATATGGTAACTTTTCTTAGCAACACCACGACTTCTTCTTCTTAGTTCTCTATTAGTTGAAGGAGATCTATATCCTGAGATAACATTAATCTTATGGTGTAAACCAACTTGAACATTTACCTGATATAGAAGATTTATAAGTTTAAGATCAATTCTTGCTATCTGCCAAGCTCTATGATCCATCAAAGCTTTATCTATTTGAAAAAGTCCTGATATGTTATATTGTTTACCATTTGAAAAATTCGCATGATAAGTTTTATTAAAATGTATATTGTGTAGTGTTAGTGTTTTGTTTTTTCTTCTTCCACCAGCAAACATATCAAGCTCACTAAGTGCAAGTCCACCAGTTATTAAGCCTGCTGTTCGTAAAAAACTTCTTCTTGAGTTTTCTTCCTCTTTACTCTCATAAATATCATTAGAATCTACTATAATCTTTTGCAAAATTTTCCTCCTCTTTACAAAAAAATATCTTTAATGGGAAAATTTTATCAGAAAAAAGTAAACAAATCAAGCAAAAGGTAAACTAAACCTTTTAAGAGTCTAGTTTAAGTAGTGTTTTATCATATCCATATATGTCATGTGCAAACTTTACTGTACCATCATCAGTGACAAAAACTGTATAGTATCTTATGTATACAGGAATATTTTGATTTAGTGGCAATGATTTTAACTTACCTTTTTTTAGTTTGTTTTTAACAGCTGTATATCCACTTGAGATATAGCTATCTGAGAGAAACTCTAGTAAGTTTTTAGGGTTGTGTAGTCTTATGCATCCAT
>DQSP01000264.1 GCA_015663215.1 Sulfurimonas sp. | reverse complement strand
GAAACCTTTAATTACATTTTCACGTTGTCTTTGTTCCATATCTCCATGAAGACCATTTGCAAGGTAGCCTGCGTTTGATAAAACATTACTAAGTCTATCTACTTCTGATTTTGTACGACAAAACACTACTGCTTTTTTTACGCCATCAGAATCCATAAGACGGATAATAGCATCATCTCTCTCATGCTCATCGATTACATAATAGAGTTGTTCAATGTCTGTGTTTGTTGTTTCGCCTTTAGTTATTGATACAAATTCAGGGTCTCTTAAAATTCTACTGGCGAGTGTTTTAATAGGTGCTGGCATTGTAGCTGAAAAAAGTAGTGTTTGACGCTGTGCTGGTAGGTGTGAAAAAATTTCATTTATATCATCTAAAAAACCCATATCAAGCATCTCATCAGCTTCATCAAGAACAACCATTTGTGGTGCAAAGTCAGGAATCATACCGCGTTTAAGGATGTCTAACATTCTTCCTGGTGTAGCAACAACTACAGAAGCACCACGAGCTATAAGGTCAAGTTGGCGTTTGTAAGAGCTACCACCGTAAACAGTTACAGTTTTAGCTCCTAAGTTACGACCATATTTAAAAATCTCATCACTTACTTGAGTAGCAAGCTCACGAGTTGGAGTGATTACTAGCATCTCAACTGAGCCATCCATCTTCATGTTATGAAGTGCTGGTAAACTAAACGCAGCTGTCTTACCAGTACCCGTATGTGCTTGACCAACCATATCTTTACCAGCGATAACTATTGGGATAGCTTGTGCTTGGATAGGTGAAGGTGTAGTAAAACCTGCATACTTAACACTTTTTAAAATCTCTGGTTTTAAACCTAACTCATCAAATGTGAGTAACTTCTCTTCTGTCTTTATTTCTTCTTTTTGTGCATTTTCTTGCATCATTATCCTTTAATATAAGGAGATGATACAAGTTGCATTTTTGCTGTGCTTTTATGCAGGGCATCTTCCCCTTAAGTATTTCGCGAATTATACCCAAGTTTATCTATGATAAAGTTAAAGTAATCTCAATTTGTTATGAGTTAAGTTTATAGTGCTACAAAAATAGTGTATAATCTTTATTATTAATTATCTCAAGGAAGTTTATTTATGACATTTGATATCTATATGCTACTGTTTATTATTTTTTTTATGGCATTTTTTACTCTGTTGTTTATCTATCTTAAACAAAAGCAAAAGCTAGAATTATTAGAAGATGATAGTCGTGATTCAATAGAGCGAATCAAAAACCTTGAATTACAACATGCAGTACTTCAGACTCAGTATGAAGCAGAAGTCAAAGCCTCATCTCAAAAACTTAATGTTCTTCAAGGTGCTAAGGATGAACTCTCAAACGAGTTTAAGGCATTAGCAAACAAAATTTTTGAAGATAAGTCTAAGCAGTTTAGTAGCGCAAGTAAAGAGCAGTTAGAGTTACTCCTAAAACCATTTCGTGAGCAAATAACTAACTTTTCTACTCAGGCAAAAGAGCAGTTTTTAACACACTCAAAAGAGACATACTTACTAAAAGATGAACTCTTGCGTTTAAAACAGATGAACTCACAACTCTCAAATGATGCGATAAACCTTACAAAAGCACTTAAGGGAGAAAATAAAACACAGGGAAATTGGGGAGAGATAGTTTTAGAAAACATTTTAGAACAATCGGGTCTGCGTTTAGGCCGCGAGTATGAACTTCAAGCTACACTTAAATCACAAGAGGGGAAAAATTTTAGACCAGATGTAATCATTCATATGCCTCAAGAGCGTGACATTATTATTGATTCTAAGGTCTCTCTTGTTGCATATGAGCGTTTTATGAGTGCAGAGGAAGAGAGTATGAAGCTGCAAGCACTCAAAGAGCATATACTCAGTATAAAAGGGCATGTAAAAGCTTTAAGTGAGAAAAAGTACGAGAAGCTTGAAGGTGTAAACAGTTTAGACTTTGTACTTCTGTTCATGCCTATAGAGGGTGCTTTTTTACTGGCACTTGAAGAAGATGGAGAATTTTTTAAGAATGCATATGAGCAAAATATTTTAGTAGTTTCTCCCTCGACACTTCTTGTTACACTTAGAACAATAGAACATATTTGGCGCACACAACATCAAGAAGAACATGCACTGAAAATTGCCGCTGAAGCAGAAGCTATGTATGATAAACTTGTAGGTTTTGTTGAAGAACTACAAAAAGTTGGCATACATTTAGACAAGGCACAAGGGGCATATGAAACTTCTATGAACAGACTTAAAACAGGTCGTGGAAATGTCATAAAACGTGCAGAAAATATTGTAAAACTTGGGCTAAAACCGAAGAAAAAACTGTCACTTACTAGTGAAGAAGAAGAACTTTAAAGCAAGATATATAATTTTTTGCTATGATATTAAGTATGAAGATACAAACACAATACCACTATGAAAAAACATGGACAGATACCACAGACAAAGACCTTCTTCGTATGATAGAAGAAGAGATAGGTGATGCAGATACCGAGGGAACTCTCAAGTATGTCAAAGAGGTTGTAAAAAACGGTAAAGTTATCGGAATAGGGCAGTGTAAATTTCGAGAGAAGAGGGACTAAGTAGATGAGTGAAGAACTAGAACAAGCCAACCAAGTTTACAATACTATTATTGATTTTATAACAAACTATTCGTTTCAACTTATAGGTGCCTTACTTATTGTTTTTATTGGTGTTATCACTTCAAAATATGTTCATAAGTTTGTTCTGAAAATACTTCTAAAAAATAATATAGATGAAACAGTAAGTGGTTTTGTGGCTAATTTTGTTCGTATTATTATCGTGGCGATGGTAATAGTCATTGCTCTTGGTAAACTTGGCATTAGTATAGCTCCTTTCCTTGCAGCTGTGGGTGCACTTTCATTAACTGCAGGTCTAGCACTTCAAGGAAGTGTTTCAAATTTTGCAGCTGGAATTGTACTTATCATAACCAAACCATTTAAAATAGGCGACACTATCAATATTCATAATATTTATGGCGAGGTTGTTGAGATTAAACTTGCATACTGTGTTTTAATAAATGAAGATAAAGAACAGATTACTATACCAAATAAGTATATGATAGGTGATGTTTTGATAAATTCTTTTTCTTATAGACTTGTAGAAGGAAGAGTAGGTGTAGCTTATGATAGTGATATACAAAAAGTTATACAAACCATAAAAGATGTTTTAGAAAAGTTTGATATGCTCAATACAGAAAACCAAACGACTGTTGGTGTTGAAAAATTTAATGATAGCTCTATCGACATAGCATATAGGTATTGGGTACCAGCTAATGCTTACTTTAAAACACAGTATAGTATAAACTTAGAAGTTCTTACTGCGTTTAACAAGAAAAAAATTATTATACCATTCCCACAACATGAACTTAAAATTTTAGGTGATAGAGATGCTAGATAAAACAAGTATAACAAAACTTACATCATTTCATGTAAAATGGTATCAATCATTAGTTTTTAAGTTTACAAGCCTTGCGATATTGTTAGCGATGATACCCCTTGCTATCGCTTCGTATGTACACTATACCGATAGCACAAAGAGCATTAAGAATAGGACATATGAAGATTTACAACAGAGTACGATACTACAAAAAAAGTTCTTTATTAATTGGTTTGATTATCGACAAAGGGATATAAAATATCTATCTCAAAGTAATACTGTGGTTACATTGATGACAAATCTTTTGGAGAGTTTTGAAGAAAGTAAGGGCTCTTTAGAAGATTTTGTTTATAGTGATGAGTATTTTAAAACGGGCATAGATTTTGATGGTGAATTGCATAGATTTCAGAATAATTATGATTATATATATGATGTTTTTTTCATTGACCTTAAGGGAAACATACTCTATACAAATGAGCATGAGTCAGACTTTGGGACATCACTCATCAGTGGTCCTTACAAAGAGACAAAACTTGCAGGTGCTTTTAAAAAGACACTAGCAGATAAGCGGGTTCATTTTTCAGACTTAGAACTCTATAAACCTTCAAACAATATTGTTGCAGGTTTTCTTACAGCACCTATAATGAATGAAAATAGTGTCTGTATAGGTGTATTAGCAACACAAATAAAGCTAGATAAAATCTATACACTTTTTGAAGCAAACAAAGAGATTCAAAATGGTGTAATACAGACATATGTAGTTGGTAGTGATGGTTTATTAAGAAGTCCTCTATCTAAAGAGCATACTAAAATACTCAAACAGGTAGTTGATACAAAACAGTTTCGTTTATGGAAAAATGAACATGCGACAGATGCATCTACTTTCATTAGCGATATGCATGAAGAAATATTTATTTACAAAAACTCTTTTGGTGAAGATGTGCTTGGTATCCATCATGATATAGATATTTTAGGTGTGCATTGGGCATTAATTTCAGAACTAGATGTGAGTGTAGTAACTAATTTACAAGAGGAGATAATAGAAAACACATCTCTTATCGCATTTTTATTACTTTTAGTCATCATATCTGTCTCTATTTTTCTTATAAAGTATCTTATTGGACCAATAACAGATCTTATGGAATTAGTGAAGCAGTTCGGAAGTGGTAAAAGAGATGTAAAGATAAGCATCCATAACAATAATGAAGTGGGTGTACTTGCAGAGCATATAGATGAGATGATACAAACTATAAAAAAGAGTGAAAATGAACTTGATGAGCAGAAATTTGCACTCAATGCTCACTCAATAGTGGCTGTGACAGATGTTGGAGGAAATATTACTTATGTTAATAGCAAGTTTGAAGAGATAAGTGGCTATTCCAAAGAGGAGCTCATAGGCAAAAACCACAGAATACTCAACTCTAAAGAGAAACAAAAATCATACTGGAAAAGTATGTATGAAACAATCTCAAGTGGTCTTGTTTGGCGCGATGAGATAAAAAATATAAATAAACAAGGAGAGGAGTACTGGGTAGATACAAGTATCGTACCCTTTATGAACAGTGATGGAGAGATAGTGAGTTATGTATCAGTACGCACAGATATAACAGAACAAAAGAGAGATGAACTTGCCCTTATTGAGGCGAAGAAAATCGCGGATGAGAGTGTCAAAGCAAAGTCAGAGTTTTTTGCGAGTATGTCCCATGAGATTCGTACCCCTATGAATGGAATCATAGGGATGTTAGGTCTCTTACTCAAGACAAAACTCAGCGAATCACAGCATCATCAAGCATACTTAGCACAAACAAGTGCACAGGCTCTTTTAAATCTTATTAACGATATATTGGATTTTTCAAAATTTGAAGCGGATAAGCTTGAGTTGGAGCAAAAAGCATTTAATATCCACGATGACTTTGGTGATTTTGCAGAATCTATCGCTTTTAAGGCACAAGAAAAAGGTGTGCATGTTATTTTAGATATGAAAGATGTACACCAAAAAACAATCCTTGGCGATGCTTATAGAATTAGGCAAGTTTTAAACAATATTGTAAGTAATGCTATTAAGTTCACACATGAGGGGTATGTGCTCATCACTGTTTCACTACTTGAACTTAATGAAGAGGAGGGGAGACTCTCTATATCAGTGAAAGATACAGGGATTGGTATTGCTTCAGATAAGATAGCAAAGCTGTTTGACTCATTTTCTCAAGTAGATAGTTCTACTACAAGAAAATACGGAGGTACTGGACTAGGACTGGCAATAGTAAAAAAACTTGTTGCAATTATGGATGGGAACATAGATGTTTCATCTCAAGAGGGAGTAGGGAGTATATTTAGTGTAGAAATTGCGGTTGCTTTTGATAAAGATAATGTTACTGTATCTCCAGATGAGCCTGTAAATGGCAAAAAAGCACTTATTTTAGATGCATGTAAAAAAAGTGCAGAGGTCTTGGCTTGGCAACTACAGGAGTGGGGTATGGAGGTCGATACACAAAAAGATTCTCAGCACTCATATGATATTATTTTTATTTCTAAAGATGAAAATGCATTTAAGCTTGGAGAGTCTTTGAAGCAAGAGTATGTAAATGCACGACTGATTTTAATGACCTCCTTAGAGGATACGGCAAATGTAAGTCATTACACAGATTTTATTTATGATACATACTTTTCTCAGCCGACAACAACACAAGACATCTTTAAGGCACTAAGAACCTTGAAAAATAGATATAGTTCAAATGAAATCTACATAGAAAACCAAGATGAAAATTCTATAGAGTTTGACAAAAATACAAAAATTTTACTCGTTGATGACAATAAAGTAAATCAATTAGTAGCCTTAGGTTTATTAGAAGAGTTTGGTTTAGATGCTGATGTGGCAAACAATGGACTAGAAGCGATAAAAGCTGTAGAAAATGCCATAGACGAGCCATACGAGATTATACTTATGGATTGTCAGATGCCTGAGATGGATGGTTATGATGCGACACTCTTACTTAAAAGTGGTGAGCATGGCGAAAGTGTGGCAAAAATTCCAATTGTAGCGATGACAGCAAATGCTATGGATGGGGACAAGGAGAAATGTTTTGCAAGTGGGATGGATGACTACATAAGTAAGCCTATCGACCCAGAGCGTTTAGAAGAGGTACTTAGAAAGTACTTACTATAAGAAGTCTGGTTAAGGGTGTTTTACTTTTATCTTTGAGTTGAGACTCCAACCGATGATGAGCATAAGCCCCATAATAAATGTAGCAGGTAAAAGTTCATAGGCATTACTAAGATAGACTAACCATAGTAAAATAGCTCCAAGGGGAGTTGGCACTCCTGTAAAATACTTATCCACTTCTCCTGCATCTGTGTTGAGGTTAAAATGGATAAGACGACGAAGACCTGAGATGACATAATAGATACTGATAATAGAAGCAACTATTAAAAAACCGCCCTCAAGTTGTGTCGCATATGTAGCTTGAAATATCAAAAAGACAGGAACAAGAACAAAACTCAAAAAGTCTGCAAAACTATCTAACTGTACTCCAAACTCATTACTCAGTTTATACTTACGAGCAATTTTTCCATCAAAAATATCAAAAGCCCCACCCACCCATGCAAGTGCTATAGCTAAAATAAAATTATTTTGA
Source organism: Sulfurimonas sp. (assembly GCA_015663215.1). Lineage (GTDB taxonomy): Bacteria > Campylobacterota > Campylobacteria > Campylobacterales > Sulfurimonadaceae > Sulfurimonas. Next base: position 1,461 of record DQSP01000264.1, on the reverse strand, counting down.
GTGATAAAGTAAGTAGCCATAAGACCAGCTGTAATGTTAACAAAAGTAAAAAGATTTGCTAGGTTAAAGTGAGAAGAGGGTGTCCATAAAAAGTTCATATATTGCCTTGAAATTAAATAAAGAGTATTATATCAAAATAAATATATCAATTAAAGCTATTTTTTAATTGATAATGATTATAATTGCTAAAAATTAATTTTAAAGAATATAAATGAAAACATTATTTGATTGTAACAAAGCTTGTGTAGTTAAAGTTATAAAGTTAAATACTAAGGGTGATTTAAAACAGAGACTTCTCTCTTTTGGTATTATGAAAGAGGCAATATTAGAAGTTTTAGAGCATGCCCCTGGTAAAAGTACTATAGAAATTAAAATTGGAAAGATGCGCATTGCTTTAAGAGCAAAAGAAGCAGCACTAATTGAGGTACAAAAAATATGAATTCACAAGAAACTAATGTAGTTGATCCCAAAGCCTGCCCTATAACAGCAAACCATATTAAAGTGGCACTTGTTGGACAGCCCAATGTTGGTAAGAGTATGCTTATCAATTCTGTATCAAATGCACATCTTCATGTAGGTAACTTTTCAGGTGTAACAGTAGATAAAACGGAGGTGCTTTTTGACTATAATGAGTACAGTTTTACAGTAGTTGACTTACCTGGTACTTATGCATTTACTGACTATACTATTGAGGAGAGGGTAACACACGACTATCTCTGCGGTGAAGATTATGACATCATCATAAATGTTGTGGACTCTACAAACTTAGAAAAGAACTTACAACTTACATCTGAACTTCTGACTATGAGTAAAAAAGTTGTTATCGCGTTAAACATGAGCGATGAAGCACAAAAAGAGAACATCTATATAAATGCAGAGTATATGTCTGAACTTATGGGTGTGCCATGTATTAAAGTATCTGCCGTTACTAAAGAGGGTATAGGTGAGCTAATAGATGCAGTCATACAAAAACATGAAAGTCCAAGAAATAAACAAAAACTAGTTTTTAGTGAGCCAGTAGAAGAGGAGATAGCACAGATAGTTTGGTATCTTGACAAACATAAGCATAAGGCAAATAACTCTTATAGAAACATAGCTATTAATCTACTTAAAAATAATAAAAAAACATATGAACGATTGCATCAAGAGCCTATATGGACAGAGTTACAACCCATACTCATTGAAGCGAGTAAACATATAGAACTCCATCATGATAGTGATGATATAAAAGAAGCTTTTGCCGAAGAGTATGCCGCATTTAACCGTGGAGTTATCGCTGAGGTTCTCAAGCAAGATAATAAACAAGAGAAAAAAACTATTACTGAGAAGATAGACGCTATTTTAATCCATCCTATTTTTGGTATTCCTATTTTTCTTTTCTTTATGTGGTTTTTATTTCAACTAACTTTTGAGATTGGTGCTATTCCTATGGACTATATAGATGCCTTTTTTATCTGGTTT
>DQSP01000135.1 GCA_015663215.1 Sulfurimonas sp. | reverse complement strand
ACGGCAGAGAATGGTAAAACGGGTGGGGATAGCTCGATGGTTCCATATCTTGCTAAAGCTGCTGCGGCAATAGGCGTTGATGGTTTCTTTTTTGAGACTCATTTTGACCCAAGTGTAGCTTTGAGTGATGGACCAAATATGTTACAGTTAAAAGAGTTAGAAAGTCTGATAGAAAAAATAAAACAAATACAAAAAATATAAGGAAAAAAAATGAAGTTAATTGAAGGTAAATTAAGAGTACTTAATGGAAAGAAAATAGCGATAGTAAGCACACGCTGGAATCATTTTATAGTTGATAGACTAGTTGAGGGTGCAACTGATGCATTTGACCGCCATGGTGGTAATGAAGAAGATATAACGCAGGTGATAGTTCCAGGTGCATTTGAACTTCCTATGATAGTTGATCAACTTCTTTCATCGGGAAAGTATGACGCTGTATGTGCTTTGGGTGCTGTTATCCGTGGGGCAACTCCTCACTTTGACTACATCTCAGCTGAAGCAACTAAAGGTATCGCTACTATGAGTTTAAAGTACCAAAAACCTGTTAGTTTTGGTCTACTTACTACTGACACAATCGAGCAAGCAATAGAGCGTGCTGGAACAAAAGCTGGAAATAAAGGTTTTGAAGCTATGACTACTCTTATCGAGATGCTTGACTTATATGAGGCACTATAATGGCGACTCGTCATCACGCTCGAATGGCTGTTGTAAGCCTTTTATATGCATTTGATTTAGGTAATGGAAATACCGCTGAACATACGGATGAAATTCTTGAAGAGAAGAAAATTCGTAACAAACAAAAAGATTTCGCACTTGACCTGTATGCAGGTGTAATGAGTAACCTTGATGCTTGCGATAAAGCTATAATTGAGCATCTTAAGGACTGGGATTTTGAGCGTCTTGGAAGCATTGAGCGTGCGACTCTGCGTTTAGCAGCTTATGAGATACTTTTTGGTGAACTTGATTCTGCTGTTGTTATCAATGAAGCAGTTGAAATCACTAAAGCTTTCGGAACAGAACAGTCACCAAAATTTATTAACGGTGTTTTAGATGCCATAAGTAAATCTAAGTAAAGAAATGATTAAACTACTATTTTTAGCCCTGCTATTGTCAGTCTCGCTTTTTGGTGCGATTGATTATACTAAAAAAAATAACTGTCTCAATTGCCATAGTGGTATTGAGCATATTCGCGAAGAGAGTTCAGAGATGAGCAAAGCGATTGCAAAAAAAGCTCAAGAGGCTGGTTATGCTGAAAATAGTTGTATTATTTGTCACGGTGGAAACCCTGCGACAAAACATAAAAGTAAAGCTCACAAGGGAAGTATAGAGTACTTCAAAGACCATAAAGGTCCAAAAGAGTACTACCCCGCACCTGCAAGTTCATGGATAAATGAAAATACTTGTGGCGTTTGTCATCCCGTTCAAGTTGCAAATCAAATGAACTCTCTTATGATGAGTGAACAGGGGAAAATTCAAGGGGCGATGTGGTCTTTTGGTGCAAAAGAGGGTTATAAACATATAAACGGAAACTATAAAACATCTAATCCTCGTAACCCGATGAGCCGTTCTGGAACTAAAACATATAGAGAATATATGCAAAAGTTGGCAAAAATGGAACCTCAAGCATTCCCAAGTGAAATGAAAGAACTTCCAAAAGCTCCAAGTGTTAAAGAGGTCACAGCAGACCCATCTTTAGCTGTTTTTACTTACCTTCGTCAAGAGTGCCTACGTTGTCATACAGGAAGTAAGGGGCGCTCGAAACGCGGTGACTTTAGAGGGATAGGTTGTGCTTCTTGTCATGTGCCTTACTCAAATGAGGGCTTTTATGAGGGAAATGATCAAACCATAGATAAAAAATCTCCCGGTCATATGCTCTCTCATCAGATACAGTCATCTAGAAAAGTAAAAGTAAACATACATGATGTTAAGTACTCAGGGGTTCCCGTTGAGACATGCTCGACTTGTCATAACCGTGGTAAACGCATAGGTGTTTCTTATCAAGGGCTTATGGAGACTTCATACAATGCGACCTTTGATGATGAGGGAAATGGACAACCAAAACTTCATACCAAACGTTACTTACATATGAAAGAGGATATTCACAACAAAAAAGGGATGTTATGTCAGGATTGTCATACATCTAATGACTTGCATGGTGATGGCTTTTTAGGTGGAGCAAATTTAGCTGCTGTTGAGATAGAGTGTCAAGATTGTCATGGAACTACTAAGGCTTATCCATGGGAGTTACCTATTGGGTACTCCGATGAGTTCTCTAAAGAGAGAAGTAAAGGCGAGGCTCGTGGCGTTACACAAGATTTAGCAGAGTACTTAAAGCAAGGTTATGTACCAAAAGATAAGGGTGATGGATATATCTTAACAGCTCGTGGAAATCCACTTCCAAAAGCTATAAAAAAAGGCAATAAAATCATAATGCACTTGGCTTCAGGAAAAGATATCGAGCTTAAACCTCTGAAGCTTTTAAAAGAAGAAAAACACCTCTCCAAAAAAGCACTTATCGCTATGGATGTTGTCACTGCTCACACAGAGGAGTTAGAGTGTTACACTTGCCATGCGACATGGGCACCTCAGTGTTATGGCTGTCATGTAAAGATAGACTATAGCGGTGGCAAATCAAATGTCGACTATGTAAAAGCTTCTCATGATCAGGATATTCATGGAACTACGGGTGGAATGCGTGACTTGAAGAAGTATCTTGTCCCTGGGAAAGTGACTGAAACACGTTCATTCCTTCGTTGGGAAGACCCTGCTTTAGCACAAAATGGTGAAGGGCGAATCACTCCAGTTATACCTGGATGTCAGACAACTATTACAGTTATTGGTGAAGATTCAAAAGCACTACTTCAAAACCATATATTTAAAGTTAAAAATGTAGAGGGTGCGGGCGAAGAGGGGCAAAACGCTATAGATATGTCACCTGTTCAGCCTCACACAATTCAAAAAGAAGCTCGCAACTGTGAGTCGTGTCATGTTTCAGATAAGGCATTAGGACTGGGTATTGGCAGTAGTGCTGATTGGACTAAAACTACTATAGTAGATTTAATGAGTGCAGATGGAAAGATATTGCCAAGAAAAACTGATGAACAGATACCAGGAATTCCAAATCTTAAGTATGATTACTCGCAGTTTGTTGATGAGAATGGTACACAAGTTATGACAGTAGGACATCACTTTAAGCTCTCCCAAGCACTAGACAAAGAACAAAGAGCCAAACTCGATCGTCGTGGTGTCTGTATGTCATGTCATATAGATATACCTGAGGGAAGTTTAGGTGTAAGTGCGATGACTCACATCGCAGAGATGGCGGAGATAGAGATAGACAATAAAGAACATCAAAATATTTTGAATAAGATTTTAAATATTGGTGCAGATACACAGCTAGTAGGAGGGGTGTTCATTTTACTTGTGTTATTGTATCTTGTATATACTCTCTTTATTAAGAAAAAATCGATAAACCCAAGAAACAGAGGATGGAAATAATCATGAGAAAAATTACACTTATCTTAGTAATGGCACTGAGCCTAATGGCAAATGAAATAATACTACAAGAGTCTTGTTCTGATGTAAGAACTACAGCAAATAATATCAAAGATCTTGTTTCTACAAAAGGTTTAACTGTTTTTGCAATTATCAACCATAGCGGTAATGCAAAAATGGTAGATATGAAACTCAACGAGTCAAAAATGGTTATTTTTGGGAATCCAAGACTTGGAACTACACTTATGCAACAAGACATGACAGTTGGACTAGACTTACCACTAAGAATACTTGTTTTTAAAGATACAGATGGCAAAGTGAAAATGGCTTACAGAGATGGTTCATGGTTAGCATCAAAGCATGT
>DQSP01000263.1 GCA_015663215.1 Sulfurimonas sp. | reverse complement strand
TTGAAGCTACTAGTAGCTCCTTCTGATTTTGCCTCACATTAGCCCTCTTTTTGATATTCTGAAGTTGGTGTTATTTTTAACTAAGGACTTAATCTTACACTACCTCCTTTACTTTAATAATGTTGCTATCTATTTACTCTTTAGATATAAACTTTGAAATATATAAAAAAGTATCTACTAGAAGATACATTATAAGGAATATATTATGGGTTTATATGATCGCGATTATGCAAGAGGTAATTTTGCCTCTTATGAAACACAAAGCCGTGGTGAGACACAAATAATCTCTTTTGTTAAAGAGACTTACAAACTTTTCGCTGCTTCTATGATGGCTGGTGCTGTTGGTGCTTATGTAGGTGTTCCTTTAGCTGGAACTATTGCAGCATATTTCTGGCCTCTTTTTGCCTTAGAAATTGGTCTACTTATTGGGCTTCAGTTTGTAAAACGCAAAGAAGGTATTAACCTTGTAGTTATGTTTGCCTTTGTCTTTATGACAGGTCTTATGCTTGCACCTCTTCTTTCTCATACACTTGGAATGAATGGTGGTGGTACTGTTATAGGTAATGCATTTGCTATGACATCAGTTGTTTTTGGTACTATGAGTTTTTATGCTATTAAAACTACAAAAGACTTTACATCTTATGGTAAACCACTTATGATAGCTCTTTTTGTTATCATCGGGTTTTCTATCTTAAACATCTTTCTTGGTAACCCTATGCTTATGGTTGCTATCTCTGGGGCTGTTGTTATACTTTTTAGTATCTTAGTTATCTATGATACTCAAAACATTATGCGTGGTGCTTATGAAACGCCAATAGATGGTGCAATCGCACTTTACCTTGACTTCTTAAACATCTTTACTGCTTTACTACAACTTTTTGGTATCTTTGGTGGAGATGACTAAACTACTGCTTAAGAAGCAGTAGTGATAAATACTACTTCAAATTCTAAGTAGTTCAGAGGGTACTCTCTCATAAGCTTTTTGGTTTGTGTGTAGGAGAGTAGATTTCTCGAACCACTTACCCCCGAACTTTTTATATAACGAAACATCTCTCTTACACTTTTAAACTCTAACTTGTACTCTACTACTTCAAACTTGGCATTAAAGTACTTTTTTTGAAGTCTACTTATCTCTTCTTTATCTCTTAAAAGAGGCTCAATATCTGCTTGTTTATGGAGTGTTTTGAAAGTGCCTGAGGTGAAAATAGCTAAAGAAAGACCACCTTTGAGTGCTGCTATATTTTTAAAGAGTTTTTCTAAGTCTTTTGACCATTGAAGAGCTGAGGCTGAAAATATATGTTCAAACTCATAACTATTTAAACTCTCAAAAAGTTCTCTCTCATTAAAGTCGCCATACATAAGTTCTATATTTTCAGCTTTTGGATGAAGTTCTAACATAGCTTTTGAAAAATCTACACCTACAAATTGCTTGTATTGCCACGGGATACTTTTACATAAGCTTCCATTGCCACAACCTAAATCCAGAATAGACACAGGAGAATATTTCATATCTTTTAAAAGTTTGCTAATAACTTTTTTTTGAATAATATTGTGAGACTCATACTCTGAAGCATGTTTGGAGAATTCTTCGCTTATTTTCATTTTTTGTTAGCAACGAGCGAAAGTATAAAAAGGGCTATAACACTTAGAACTATTGTAGCACCAGATGGCAATGAGAAGTAAAAAGAGAGACTCATACCAAAGACTACACTAAAGAGTGCAAAAAATAGAGATATAAGAATGGTATTTTTAAAACCTACTCTGTATTGTAGTGCTGCCGATGTTGGAATAACCATAAGAGCACCTATAAGAAGACTTCCAACCACACGAATAGAGAGTGCAATGATGATAGCGACTACTGTCACCAGTAGGAAGTTGAGTAGTTTTACTTTTATACCACTTGTTTTAGCTACCTCTTCATCATATGCTATAAAATAAAGTTCTTTAGAAAATATAAGAAGTAGTGCTAGTGCTGGTGTCCCAAACAAGAAGATAGTAAGCACATCTTCATTACTCACAGAGAGGATAGAACCAAAAAGATATGAGAACAAAGAGTTGTTAAATGCTCCACCTAAAGAAACTATGATAACTGCTAAGGCAAGAGAACCTGAAAGTATAATAGAAAGTATAGCATCTGAATAAAGTGTAAAAGTGGTTCTTAAATACTCTATAAGCCATGCCGAGAGTACTGCAACAATTACAGCTACCCAAAGAGGGTTATATCCAGCTACTAAACCAACTGCTACACCTACAAGAGCAGAGTGAGCTAAGGTTTCACTCATAAGAGAGTAGCGTTTAAGCACTATGAATGTTCCACTTATAGAAGCTAATATGGCTATAAATATACCTGCAACAAATGCACGCTGCATAAACTCATACTCAAACATCTCTAACATGACTCACCTTCTTTATGTTCATGTTTGTGGTTAGATAATAGATGTGCCTCTATGCCATAGAGTGCAGACATATCTTCGCACGAGAGAGTCTCTTTTGGGTTATTACAGATTGTTGCTTTTTGATTGATGGTAAAGAGTCTTCCTATGTCATCTGCTATAACACCAATGTCGTGAGTGATAAAAACTATGGTAATATTCTCTTCTTTATTGAGTTTTGAGAGTAACTTATAAAAACGCTTCTGTGAGACTATGTCTACCCCTGTGTTTGGCTCGTCGAGAATGAGTATCTCTGGAGATGAAGCCAATGCTCGTGCTATCATCACACGCTGGCGTTGCCCGCCTGAGAGTGTTCCCACCATCTTCTCTTTTAAGTCAAGTATGTCCATTTTTTTCATGGCATCTTCTACTTTACTTGCATCATCTTTAGAAAAACCTGAAAATATTCCGCGTTTAGCTACTCTTCCCATCTTTACTATATCTTCAACTGTTGCTGGAAAATTTGCATCTACCAAAGAAGCACGCTGTGGAACAAAACCTATCTTGTGCCACTCTTTGAAATTTTTGAGTTTTTTACCGAAAAGTCTAACCGAACCTGAACTTGGGTTTTCTAAACCTAGCAACATTCTTATAAGAGTTGTTTTCCCGCCACCATTTGGACCAATGATAGCAATGTACTCTGCGTTAAAAATCTCTAATGAAATGTTTGAGAGTATATTTACACCCCTCACACTGAAACTTAGGTTTTTTACATCAAAAATAGGGACTTTAAAGTTTAGTGACACTTCATTGCCTTAGTGAGTTTTTCTAAATTTTCAAGCATTAGTGACTCATATGTCGCGTTTGCATCTGCCTGATCTGCTGTTATATTTCCTAGTGGTGAAAAAACTTCTGCCCCTACATTTGAATCCTTTGAGATGGAGTGCATCACTTTTGCATTTATGAAGTTTTCATAAAAAATAGTCTCAACTTTATCTTTTTTTATCTCTTTTAGGATGTGTTCAATATCACTTGGGCTTGGCTGTGCTTCTGGAGAGAGCCCGCTTAAAGACTCAGCTTCAAAAGAGTAGTTGTTTGCTAAGTAACTCAGTGAATTGTGATTTATGATGACATTTCTAATCTCACAAGAGCGAAGCTGTTTTGTATACTCGGCGTCTAGTTGAATAAGCATCTTTATATACTTATCTCGATTAGCCCTATAGAGCTCTTTGTTTTTTGGGGAAAGTTTTTCTAATTCGCTTGTTGTTTTTTTCGTGACTGCGGCCATATTTTTAAAGTCTAACCAGTAATGAGGGTCTAGTGTAGACTCGTGTGCATTTTCATTCGCTTCATGATGATGCGCATGTGAACTATGAGCATCAGCATCTAACTCATGGAGGTTTACATATTGACTCATATCTACTCTTGGTGCTTTAGAGTGAATCTTATCTATCCAAGGTTCAAGCCCTGCCCCACTATAAAAAGTCACACTACTTTTTTCTATCTTCACCATGATTTTTGGTGTTAACTCAAAACTATGAGGGTCTGTACCAAAAGGGATGATGTTAAGTACTTCTACACTCTCCTCTGCTATATGTTTTGTGATGTCATACAGAGCAAAAGTACTTACAGATACTAGCGGTCTATTCTGCTCACTTAGTTTGGAAGAGTTAAAGATAAAAAGCTCTAAAAAGAGAAATAATATCACTAACAAAACTGCTACAATTTTAAAAATTTTCATTTATTACCATTTCTTAGACTACTTGCATAAGTAGGCTATTGTTTATTTTTTGCAATTATACCCTTTTTAAGTTTGATTATAGAAGTTTATTTAGATATAATTCGCCACTTTATATTAATAGGAATCTATTTATGACAACTAGTCTTTTACTTATAGTTCAAATCGTTTTAGTGATACTTATCGTTATCGCTGTACTTCTACAAAAAAGCTCAAGCATCGGTCTTGGTGCATACAGTGGTTCAAATGACTCTGTTTTTGGTGCAAAAGGACCTAGTAGTTTCTTAGCTAAGGCTACTTTTATTATCGGATTTTTATTTGTTGTTAACACTATCACTTTAGGGTATATGTACTCTCAAGCAGCTCAAGAATCAGTTGTTGATACAATGGTTGAAAACACAAATGTTGTAGCTCCCGTAGCTGTTGAGACAAACACTACTAAATAAGAGTAAGGAAATAAAATGTTAAACGAAATTTTTGAAAACTGTAATATAAAAATGCAAGGCAGTGTTGATCACATGCACCGTGACTTTAAAACTCTTCGTACAGGTAAGGTTCTTATCTCTGTTTTAGACAATGTTAAAATTGATTACTACGGTACACCTACACCACTCGATCAGATAGGTTCAGTAATAGCTACTGATGCAACTACTATAGTAGTAAACCCTTGGGAGAAGAATCTTTTACCTGATATTGAGTCTGCGATCTTTGCTGCAAACATTGGTGTAAACCCAAACAATGATGGTGATGTGATTAAGCTATTTTTTCCACCAATGACAGTTGAACAGCGTAAAGAATCTGTAAAACAGATGAAAACAATGGGTGAAAATGCAAAAGTTTCTATTAGAAATGATAGACGCGATGCAAATGATAAAATAAAAAAACTTGAAAAAGATAAAGAAATCACTACAGATGAATCTAAATCAGCTCAAGATACTATACAAAAAACTACTGATAAATTTATTACTCTAGTTGACTCTGTCCTTAAAGACAAAGAGAAAGAAATTTTAAAGGTTTAATGATGGATGTTAAAAAGATTTATATGGATGCTGATGCTCTTTTAGAGGGTCACTTCAAGCTTAGTTCTGGAAATCATTCACAGTTTTATCTTCAATCTGCTAAAGTTCTTGAAGACCCTAAAACTGCAAAAACTTTAGCTGAAGCTTTAGCAGTTCAAATAAGAGAAAGTGGCTTGAGAGTAGATACTGTATGTGCACCTGCACTTGGTGGTCTTATCGCTGGCTTTGCTCTTGCGACTGCTCTTGATGTTCGTTTTATCTTTGCTGAGCGTGTTGAAGGTGTTATGACTATTCGCCGTGGTTTTGAAGTAAGTGAGGGTGAAAAAGTTCTTATGTGTGAGGACATCATTACAACGGGTGGTTCTGCTATGGAAGCCGCAGCTGCAGTTGAAGCACTTGGCGGAAAGATAGTTGGTGCTGCAGCACTAGCTAACCGTGGTTTTTGTAAACGCGAGAACTCGGACATCACTACGAAGCCTAACTGTAAACTACCTTTAGACATTCCATTTTTTGCTTTAGCTGATTTTACATTTGAGATGTATGCACCTGATACTTGTCCACTTTGTAAAGATGGAAGCGAAGCTATAAAACCAGGGTCAAGAGGGAACTAACTCCTTCTTCATCTAACCTAAAAGGCTCGCTATATTTGAGTTTCTACTATTTGCTTGTGCTTGAGCAAAACTTCCCGTTTGTGCTAAAATATTTTGACGTGAAAAGTTTGCACTCTCTAAGGCAAAGTCAACATCCCTCATCTGTGAAGCTGCTGATGCTGCATTTATCTGACTTACACTTGTATTTCTAATGCTTGACATAAGAGAATTCTGAGATGCGCCAATCGTTGCACGAGTGTTACTAAAATCATTTAAACTACTATCTATATTAGCAAGTGCAGCATCACGACCTGCTTGACTTGTCACATCAACACTGGGGATAGCAGCACTTATGTCTGCTATTGTGATACTTTGAGTATCTCCGCTGTTTGCTCCACTTTGCGTTACAAATGTACCATCACCTTGACTGCCACCTGTTCCATCAAGAAGATTAATGCCATTAAAGCTTGTAGAGCTTGCTATATCTTGGGAAGATTCAGTAAGTGCATCTATCTCTTTTTGAATATTTTCTCTGTCACTAGAACTTAAAGTGTCATTTGAAGCTTGAAGAGTAAGCACACGTATTCGTTGTGTATTGTCTTCTATACCAGAGAGTCCACCATCTGCTACTTGATACAGCCCTACCATCTCATTTGAATTTTGTATCGCTTGACCTGAACCAGAGACTAATGCTAAAAGCTTGTCCGAGATAGCAAGACTAGCGGCATCATTTGCCGCTTGAGCTAATTGATTTCCTGAAGAGAGTGCACTTAAACTTTTGTTCATGTTTAAGCTATTTTGATTTGCATATAAGTTAGATTGTTGTGAACTTATATTTGTATTTAAAGAGTAGCTCATAGGGTATCCTTTTGAGTTTTATATGTAATAATTATACTCTTATTTGAGCTAATTTTCTAATTAGCGGTATTTTAGTTGGCAGGTTAACATGCGTTCGACTAGTACTCTTGCCACTTCAAGTTTTCCATCTACAACTGTTGTGATAGGCAAATCTGCGAGTTTTTCTTTCTCTTCAAGCGAGACTACTTTGACTATAAGGTTTGCATTTTTTGCATGCTTTAAAATCTCTTCGCATATCACTCTTTTTTTATGAATATTATCAAGTGTCACTATGATTGCTGAAGCTTTTTCTATGTTTAATGCTTGTAGTATTTGACTTTTTGAAGCATCTCCAAGATAGGCTTCTATCCCATCATCTAATGCTTCTGTGACATGTTTATTTGAGTTGTCTACAACAACATAAGGAGCATCTAGCTCCTCTAAATGTTTTGTAACAAACTTTCCTACAACACTGTAGCCACAGACAATAACATGGTTTTCTCTCGAAGCTAGAGCTGCCATATCTGTTACAACATCTGTTGTTTTCACTACATTTTCTACAAAATCATTAATTTTACTAATGAAAAATGGAGTGACTATCATTGAAAATATAACAACCAATACTAAGAGCCCGACTAAAGAGTCTTCTAAAATATTTCCTGCGGAGGCAACTGCAAAAATAACAAAAGAGAACTCGCCAACCTGAGAAAGGGATAAGGCACTCTTTAAAGAAGTCGCGATGTTACTAGATAAACGCAGTACAATGAACATTATGAGTGCTTTTAAGGCAAAAACCATTAAAAAGAACCCTATGATAAGACCGATATTGTCAAAAAAAAGTGTTACATCTATCTTCATACCCACAACAACAAAAAAAGTTCCAAGCAGTATGTCTTTAAATGGTGAAATCTCTGACTCAACTTTGTGGTGGTACTTTGTTTCAGCGATAATCATTCCTGCCACAAAAGCACCTAGAGAATAGGTAAAACCCATATAAGAAGCGAAAAGAGAGGCTGAAACAACGATAAATAAAACTGAACCCATAAAGAGTTCATCTACATCAGAAGAAGCAGAAAAATGTAAGAGATATGAAACAAGTCTTTTCCCTACAACAAAAAGAAAACCAACAACGATGAAAGCACTCGCAATAGTATGCTCCAAAATAACATAAATACTTTCATCTGCTTCACTTGTTAAAAAACCTATGAAAATCAAGATAGGAATAACTGCTATGTCTTGAAAAATCAAAATTCCTGTAGCTTTTTGACCATAAGGGGTATAAATCTCTTTTGAGGACTTTAAATAACTAAGTACTACAGCTGTTGAGGAGAGAGAAAAGGCAAGAGCGACGATGATTGCAGAGGTTGTATCAAGGCTAAAGATATGATATGCAATCATATAAATAATCAAAGTACTCAGTCCAACTTGCATCAAACCGTTACCAAATATCTCTTTTTTCATGCTTCCCATTTTAGCAAGAGATATCTCAAGCCCAATAGTAAACATCAAAAATACGATACCAAATTCGCCAACCATCTCTAACTCATGAGAGTGACTTGCCTCGCGAAGGTCAAAGGCATATACAATAATCGTACCGGTGATGATATAGCCGATAATCTGACTAATACCTAGTTTTTTTAAAAGTATGTTGACAACAATAGAGATACCAAGTGCAACAATAATGTAAAGAAGGGTGTTTTCCATGGGCTAATTATATCAGATTTTATAAACCTACTTGCTAACATAAGTAATATTTTATATTTATTTTACACTTCTAAGTTATATTATTTTTATCTTACTTAATTTACACAAAGGGGGTAGAGCTTTGAAAAAACTCATATTTATACCTGCCGCAATAACTTTCTATGGAGTTTTTTCTTTTATGTATGCAAGTTATTCATTTGAAGAAGAAAAACAAAAGTCTTATGAAAAACTTGCAAAGGAACTCAAACACGAACTTCAAAATGAAAAAAGATTTGCAAAAGACAGAGGCATAACCAATGCCATCTCTATCTCTGAAAATGCAGATATTAAACGTTCTCTTTTGCACAACAATAGAAAACTGGCTATTAAAACTCTCCAAAAAATAGAAAAAAACTTTGCGGATAGAACAAGTGTAAAACATATGAAAGTGCATATTCACACAAAAGACACAAGAGCTTTTGTAAGAAGTTGGAAACTTAATAAATTTGGAGATGATTTAAGTGGTTTCAGAAAGGCAATAGTAGAAGTGAAAATAACTCATGAGCCATTTTTTGGATTTGAAGTTGGTAGAATGGGTTTAACACTTCGCTCCATTGTTCCTATTATAGATAATGAAAAGTTTATTGGTTCGCTTGAGTTTATACAAAATTTTGATAAAATTGTTAAAATATTTAAGAGAAAAGAGTATAGCTATCTTCTTCTCATAGACAAATCTCTGCTCAATGTTGCAAAATATCTCAAAGAGGCTCCAGAGCTTGGGCCTTATATTCTTTCTTCAAGAATATTTGATATGAAATTCTTAAAAGCATCTCAAAAGATAGATTTTCAAGCTTTAAAAAAAGATGGCTATTTTATGTCAGATCAATATTTTTATGCATATGAAGATATAAAAGACACTAAAGGTAGTATTGCTGGTATCCACCTCTTAGCTATGCCCGCACAAAGAGTCCGTAAAGAGCTCAATGCAGCTAAGAACGAAGTAATTAAAATGGTAGCAATGCAAACACTTTTTATATTTTTAATATTAGGTGTTCTTGCTCTTTTATACCTCTTAATCTCGTCTGCTCGTAATTCTAAATAAGGGATTAAAGAAGTTTATAATATAATCGCATATATAATTTAAAAATATTTATGGAGATTTTTATATGACAAAATACATCTTTGTTACTGGTGGCGTTTTAAGTTCCCTTGGAAAAGGGATAACTGCGGCGAGTGTTGGAACACTTCTAAAGCACTCCGGTTTTGATATTGGTATGCTTAAAATCGATCCATACATTAATGTCGATCCTGGAACCATGAGCCCACTTGAACACGGAGAAGTTTTTGTAACCAAAGATGGTGCTGAGACTGACCTTGACATCGGTAACTATGAGCGTTTTTTAGATGCTTCATTTTTAAAGTCTGCTAACTTTACGACTGGTCAAGTTTACTCTTCTGTTATAGAGAGAGAGCGTGCTGGTGGTTATCTCGGACAGACTATTCAGGTCATTCCCCACATCGTTGGTGAGATTGTAAACCGTATAAAAGAAGCAGGTGAGGGTCACGACATCTTAGTTGTAGAGCTTGGTGGAACTGTTGGTGATATCGAAGGTCTTCCTTTCATGGAAGCTATCCGCCAGATGAAGCATGATGATGAAGTTGAGGGTACTTACTTTATCCATGTAACACTTATTCCCTACATCAAAGCAGCTGGTGAACTTAAATCTAAACCAACACAGCACTCAGTTCAAGAGCTTCGCCGTATTGGTATCACTCCTCAGATGATTATTGCTAGAAGTGAAAACTCTCTTCCAAAAACTTTCAAGAAAAAACTTGCTATGAGTTGTGATGTTCACCCTGACTGTGTTATAGAAGCACTTGATGCTAAGTCTATCTACAGTATTCCAGTAACATTTTTAAGTCAAAATATCTTAAAGCCTATCGCTAAAGAGTTAGAACTTCCTGAACTAAACCCCGACATGGAAAAATGGGATACACTTGTTAAACGCATAGTACAACCTCAGAAAAAAACAGTTGTAGGATTTGTTGGAAAGTACCTTGAACTCAAAGAGGCTTACAAGTCACTTACAGAATCACTCATCCACTGTGGAGCACACTTAGATACTCGTGTTGAAATTGAATGGGTTGATAGTGAAGAGATAGAAGAAAAAGGGGCGCAAGCTCTTTTAGCTGATTGTGATTCTGTACTTGTTGCTGGTGGTTTTGGCTCTCGTGGTGTTGAGGGTAAAATACTCGCTATCGAGTATGCTCGCGTAAACAAAATACCATATCTTGGTATATGTCTTGGAATGCAGCTTACACTTGTTGAGTATGCTAGAAATGTTCTTGGTTTAGAGGGTGCAAACTCTATCGAGTTTGATGAAAACACTCCACATCCGATGGTTTATCTTATAGATAACTTAACTTTCGCACCTAAATAAGCAAAAAAACAACAGTCATTTCCCTCTACATCTTACTAACTGCAGAGAGAAATACAATCTTCTTTACAAACTGAACAACCTATGAATCACTAGAAGACTTTTCACGAAACTACTCTTTATAAAGCCCTAAAATAGGTACTTTTAGCTATACTATCTCTACTTAAATAGATATATAAAGAGCTTAAAAATGAAGATAGAAGACCAAATAGTTGCAGCAATTAATAAGACACTACGAAATCCAATTTATGAGACCATGAAACTCCTAAATATAAAAACAATTCTAAAAAATAGTAACTTTGTTAAAAAAGATGGAGTTGGTGTGTTTATGATTGTATTACACTTTGTTTATATGCTTGTGATGAATAAAAAAATAGCAACCTTTATGAATCAAAGTCAAGATAGTTTAAAGAAAGATGTTTACTACAGACTTTTGAAAAATCCTAGCTATAATTGGAGGAAGCTTCTCTCTTTAACAAACTTAAAAATCTTAAAACTACTTCATAAAGTACAAGATACAAAAGCTATCAAAGTTTTTATTCTTGATGACACAGTAGAGGGTAAAACGGGTAAACAAGTAGAAGGAAGTCGAGATTCAATTTGGAGCAATAAAGAGAAGAGAACAATCAGAGGGATTAATGTTGTTTCTCTCAACTATAGTGATGGTTTTTCAAACTTTATGTTGGATTTTGCTATTAGTATGGGTAACTACGCAAGAGTAAAGGTCGAGGAGTTTACACAAGAGTTAGATTTTAGAACAACTGCCTATAAAAGAAGATTGGAGATAATGGATGGGAAGTCTAAGATAGCAATAGATATGGTTAAAAGAGCTATTAAGAGCGGTATATATGCAGATTATCTACTTGTTGATAGTTGGTATAGCAAACCAGTATTTATTAAGGAAATGAATGAACTAGGCATAAAAGTTATTTCAAGAATTGCAAACAACAATAAAATTTGGAACTTCAAAGATAAGGAGAAAACACTAAATGCCATTTATAACAAGTTTAAAAAGCTCAAGAGTGAAAAAGCTGGTAAGTATGGAAAGAAGATTAAATTTAAATATTTCTCTGTTGTAGTCGAACATAAAAATGCAGGAAAAATAAAGATAGTGTTTATTAAAACACAGGATAATCTTATACCTATTGCATCAACTGACTTAGAGATTAGTGATGAAGAAATTATTGATATTTACAAGAGAAGATGGGATATAGAACAGGGCTATAAAGAGTTAAGGGAATACTTTGGGTTTGGCAAAGAAGAGAATAGAATTTATGAGGCTCTAATCGCAAGAATTTCACTTTCATTTTTTACCTATAATATAGTCAGCTATATAAACAGAATAAGTAATGAACCTCAAACGATTGGTGGCTTATTTAAAGATTTAGAGTGTGAACTTCACACTTTAGCTATTGCTATGCAAGCATTTATTGAAATTCTTGACAACATATCTAAGATTGATGGAATTATCAATAGAAATGAAGATTTTACTAGTATCATTAGTGTATTACGGAGTAGCACTCAAAATTTACTTGGATTTAGGTGCGAAAGTTAAG
>DQSP01000032.1 GCA_015663215.1 Sulfurimonas sp. | reverse complement strand
TGTTGACTTTAAACTTGAGTTTGGAAAAGACAAGAATGGAAATATCATACTCATTGATGAAATCAGTCCTGACAACTGTCGTTTTTGGGATATAGCGTCTGGTGAAAAGATGGATAAAGATAGATTTCGTCAAGGTTTAGGTGGGCTTACAGTAGCTTATGAACAAGTATTAAATAGAATTTTAGGAAAATCGTAATGACAGCAATAGTAAATGTATCTTTAAAAGCAGGTGTTTTAGACTCTCAAGGAAAAGCTGTGCATCATGCACTTGACTCTTTACACTTCAAAGGTGTTTCAGATGTTCGTGTTGGCAAGCAGATAGTTTTACAACTAACAGAGACTGATAAAGAAAAAGCTATGGCAGAAGTTACTAAAATGTGTGAAGATATTTTAGCAAATACTGTTATAGAAGACTACAAGATTGAGCTTATCTAATGAAAGTAACTATACTTCAATTTCCTGGGACTAACTGCGAGTATGACACGCAACATGCATTTGAGCAGCTAGGTGCTACTACTGAGATAGTTTGGCATAAAGAGCAGACCCTTCCAGCTGACACCAACTTACTTGTTGTTGCAGGTGGTTTTTCTTATGGTGATTATCTACGTTCAGGTGCGATTGCTCAGTTCTCTCCCGTTATGAAAGCCGTGACAGAGTATGCAAATAAAGGTGGAAAAGTTCTTGGAATCTGTAATGGTTTTCAAGTTTTAACTGAAGCTGGTCTTCTTCCAGGTGCTCTTAAACGCAACGATGGACTACATTTTATCTCTAAACACCATACTTTAAAAGTAGAGAACAACGATAATATCTTTTTAGAGAAGCTAAACAATGGTGATATTGTAAATATCCCTATCGCACATCATGATGGCAACTACTTTATAGATGAGGCAGGTTTAGCAGATCTAGAAAAAAACGATCAAATCCTACTAAGATATACAGATAAAGAGGGAAATATTCAAAATCCTAATGGAAGTGTAAGTTCTATCGCTGGTATTTGCAACAAAGAAAAAAATATATTTGGTCTTATGCCTCACCCTGAACGTGCTATGGAATCTATACTTGGTAGTGATGATGGTGTAAAAATGCTTGAAGGATTTCTAGCATCGTGATAAAACTTTTATTACTCTCTTTTTTATTTTTATCCTCACTAAGTGCGAACAAAGTTATCTACCTTAGTTATGAGACTGTGCCACAGAGAGTAATAAAAGGGGAAATCTTTCCCATAACACTGAAGTCTCTTTCCACTGTTAGAGATTTTGAGGATATACACTATGAATTCTCAAACTTAAGTGGTCTCCAAATACTAAGCGATACTCCACAACGAGTCCAAAAAGGAAAGTACTTTTATGATACTTTTTATCTATTAAGTACTCAGAGATGGGCTCAACTTCCTGATGTAAATGCGACACTTATTGCTTCACAAGAGTATAATTCAAGCTATATTTTAGGTAAAAAACTTAATGTTGTCACGCTTAACCCAAAAAAGAATTTTTCAAAAATCATTGCAAATAATTTTGAACTTATAGAGTACAAAACAACAGTATTTGATAATAAGCATAACATCATTGTCTTAGTTGCAAGTGCTCAAAACTCTGATATACAAGCTATGAATTTTGAAAATGTCTTTAAACAAGGTATTGAGTCCGTCTATGAATCATATTTTGATTCAAAAATAACTTACTTTTTAGTAATTGATAAAAAAATTGAGAATTTTTCTTTTTCTTACTTTAATCTTTTAAAAAATAAATATGTAAATATTATCATACCTATAATTGTTGAGGATGATAGTGTAACAACACAGAGTGATCTAAAACCTAAAGATCAGTCCAAAGAGAGACTAAAGATGCAAATAGCAAGTATCTTAGTTTTTATAGCTTTTATTTTTATCCTATGGAGAAGAAAGTATGTCTATTTAATCCTTCTTATGATTCCTCTTATCTACATAGCTTATATCGCTATACCAGAACAAGAAATTTGTATAAAACAAGGTACACAGATACGGCTTTTACCTGTAAACAATGGTACCATATTTGAAACCACACCTTCACGATATGCACTTTTAAAAGAAGGAAGCATAGATGGTTTTACAAAAGTAAAACTAAAAAATGAAAAAATAGGATGGGTTAAGAATGAAGATATTTGCTCATATTAGTTGGTTCTTAGCTACAACTATTATATTTATAGCTATAGCTTTATCCATTGCCTTATTTCCTCTACTCCCACGACCATACCCTAGAAAGATTTCGAACTGGTTCATCAGGTATGCTACTTTTTTCTCCACTACAATTAAAGGCAAAGAAGACCCTCAAGCACAAATGTTTCTTATTAATCACCAGAGTGATATGGATGTCGGTGTCCTAGAAACTAGTACAAAAAAAGATTTAGCTTGGGTTGCGAAAAAAGCCCTTTTTAAAGTTCCATTTTTTGGTCTTGCGATGAGTCTCCCTGAAGATATAGAGATAGAAAGAGAGAGCAAGACATCTCTAGTAAAGCTACTGCGAGCTGTCAAAGATCGAGTAAACAAAAAACGCACTATTGCTATGTTTCCTGAGGGAACGAGGACAAAGAATGGTCGTATGTTACCGTTTAAATCAGGGGCAAAGTTTGTTGCAGATAAGTATCAACTTAAAGTACAACCAGTTGTTTTAGTCAATACTTTGAGCTGTTATGATATCAAAAAGTTTCACTATTCTGCTAAAAATATTACTGTTGTTTTTATGGAACCCTTTGTTGCCGATAAAAGTAATCCAAATTGGTTAAAAGACTTACGAGTACAAATGCAAAAGGTATATGATGATGAGTTGGCAATCAATATTAGTAATAGGTAGTGGAGGCTTTATAGGTGCTGTTTTGCGTGTTTACTTAAACGGATTTATTTCACATAAAGTACCTCATATTCTTCCATTTGGAACACTTGGTGTAAATCTTATTGGTAGTTTTATTATGGGTTGCTTATTCGCTTACTTCATGTATACAAATATTTTTTCTGTACATATGAAATCGTTTCTTACTACAGGTGTGCTTGGAGCACTAACAACTTACTCTACCTTTGCAATGGAGACATTCTGGCTTCTTGAGAGTGGTAGTATCGTTTTGGCACTGAGTAATATGGCACTAAATCTTTTTGGTACAGTTCTTATGGCAGGCGGTGGATTTTACCTCATAAGTAATATTTTTAAATCGTAATAATCTCGTCTGCACACCACTGTGCTAATTCCATGTCGTGTGTTATAAGCAACATAGCCATAGAGTCTAAATGATTCATCAGCATTTTCATCACTTCGAGTTGTACAACATTATCTAAAGCTGATGTAGGCTCATCTAATAGTAAAATATCTGGTTTCATAAGTATAGCTCTTAAAATGGAAGCACGTTGGAGTTGTCCACCTGAGAGTTCATGTGGAAGCTTTAAAAGTAAGTTATAATCTAAGTCAATTAGTTTTAAATATTTTTGCAGTTCGTCTAAAGGTGCGACATCTTGTATCTGATTTAGAAGAGAATAGCTTGGATGAAAAGAGCTATAGGGATCTTGAAAAACTTGTGAACACGATGCCACTTCAATAGTTCCATCTAAAGGTTTGAGTGTTTTTAATATGAGTTCAAAAAGTGTACTCTTTCCAGCGCCACTCTCACCAACAACAGCCTTTATCTCCCCTCTTTTAAGTTCCAAAGAGAAATTTTTTAAAAGTAAGTTCTCTTTTGTATATCCAAAAGAGAGGTTTTTAACTTTTAGTAAGTGAGGCATAAGACTTGACTAACTCTTTATATAAACTATCAGGTTTAATGTCAGCATTCTCTTCCCAGATACGTTTCATAACAACATTATCCTCTTCTCCTGCCCAAACCTTTATGTAAGAGCCATCTTTGTAACCGTTATCTTGACGGAACTGGTTTAGAATGTTTTTACCTACATAAAGTCTATATAAAGACTCCAAGTTAAGACCACTCATAACTACAAGGTCAAAAAACTCACAGATCAACTGCTCTAACTCCAAATCATCTTCTGAGATAGAGAGACGAATAAGG
>DQSP01000064.1 GCA_015663215.1 Sulfurimonas sp. | reverse complement strand
TTTAGTTTTGAAAATGGTGTTAAAAGTGTTGATGTAAACTATAGTGATATAGGTGATATAAACATAACGATAAAAGAGATACTAGGAAATGAGTTTGCCTTAGTTGATAGCGCTGATACCAATGATATAGATAGGCTTATAACTCCTAATACAAAAAACATGACTATAAAACCTTATGAGCTTAATGTTACAGATGTTAAGTATGATGAGGGTTGGTTGTATATGGCTGATGTTGATGATATAAATCAAAGTGTTGAATTTTCAGTTTTAGCAAACAACAAACAACATATTTTAGTTCAAAATTTTACTGATGCTTGTTACTCTGAAGATGTTGATGTAAAGACTCACTTTAACGTAGAAAATACAAATAGTAACGTAGAAATAAAATACAATGATGCAACAATAGATGACATAATCGATATAAATAGAACTATAACAATACCAAAAGCTTCATTCATTAACTCAAAAGCTGATATACAGTACAGTTTTAACATACAACGTGACTATAAAATACCGTATGAACCAATCAAAATAGGTCTTCGTGAAGTAAGTGTAGAGAGTTCCAGTGTAGCAAAAGTTGAGAACAATGCAACAGTAAGTTTTGACAGAGATTTTTACTATGGGAGAGTCAAAACAAAAGACTTAAGTACTAACGAACAAAGTACTCCACACTCTTTACATGTAGAGGTTTTTAGACTTGGAAAGTACAAACAAAGTAGTTTAAACTGGTACATAAATGAAGATGATACCGATACAACTATGACATTTTTACCAAAAACAGATTTTAGTTATGATTCAAACAAAAGTGGAGTAAATGTAACTAACATAGCAACTATGTCATCAGGAGTGATAAACTTTGATATGACAAATAGTTGGAGCAATTCAGATAGTGCTAGGGTACATCTTGATATTCCTCTTTGGCTTTGGTATAATAAGTATAACTCTTACAACTCAGCAGTTGATTGTGGTTCTCACCCTTGTTTTGAGTATAATTACATAAGCGACAGAACAGAAAATAATATAAGTAGTGGGACATTTAGTGGCTCAAGTATAGGAAAAGACTATAATGCCACAAAAACAAAAAAAGGTGTGAAAACATTTAGATGAGAAAAGGACTTAGTTTAATAGAACTTATTTTTACCATTGTTATAATCGCTGTTGTTTTTACGGTAATTCCTAAGATAGTTTTATCGCTTAACAAAGCAGATAGCTTTACCATCCGTCAAGACGCAATGTTCAATGGAGTTTCTATGATAAAGATGATTTCAAAACTTCCATGGGATCAAAACAATACAGACTCAAGTGATATACTACATGTAAACAGTAGTGCAAATAGTTATTTTGATTGTAATACAACTACATTTCGCAGAGATGGTGGTTTTATAGGTGGTAGAACTTGTGAAGATAATCAAAGTGCTAGTATAATTAATTCTAATGCTTATGAGTATGTCAGCTATTTAGAAGATGATATAGGTGATTTTAATAATAAAGGAGTAGAAGCAAATTTAACAACTACACAAAAACTTTATGATTTAAATATAACAGTAAGCTACATAGATGATACAAACTTTAATCCTACAAATTTAATTGACATAAATCAGAGTAGTGATGTTAATAGTTATACAACAAACTTAAAACGAATAAGAATAAAAGTTTTTTATACAGGAAATCGTGGCGAGAGCAGGCAACTAACCCAATTCAACTACACATCAGCCAACATAGGTCAGATGATATTACATAAGAGGGTATGGTAATGAAAACTCGTGGCTTTACTCTTGTTGAGATGATTATGGTCATAGTCATCATGGGCATACTCTCCGCTGGTACTTTTGTATCTTTAAAACACCTCTACCAAAGAGTAGCAAAAAGTAAGGCATTGAGTGAACTCTCTTTTGATTCACAAATCATAGTAGACCAAATAGCCGCACTTCTTTACGATAGAGTTCCAAGTAGAGTTTGGGGTTATGAAGTAAATGCAGTAAATCCAGCTCAAATTTATGAAATAACAGGAAGTGATTTTAAGATATTGGAGTGGTATGGAACTGCTACTGAGGCTATGAAAGCAAAATATTATAGTGGTTTTGTAGATATGGATGCTTCAGATAGAGATACAAATACAACAGTTAGTTATGATATAAATAAAACAGCCTTAATTGGAATGATGACAAAAAAATTTGTTTCAGCTGGAAAGTATGCACTTATATTTGCAGGTTCTTTTGATTTTGGAGATGCAAATAATACAAGTAATTATGTTGTAAAAACCATAAATGACCATAATATAACTTTAGAAAATAGACCAAAAGAGATATATGAAAAATACTATCTTGTAGATAGTGCTTATGCTATAGCAAGAGGTGATGATATAAACTGTAGTGATACTAACCAATCAAATACTCTTTATCTGTTTTATGACTATAGACCTTGGCAAAACAAAACAATTTGTGATGGAAATCACACAATTCTAACAAAAGAAGCAAAAGCCTTTGAAATAGGAATTATAAACGATAGTCTATATTTTAATCTTACACTTTCTCGAAAAATAGGAATTGATACTAATGTAACTATCTCCAAACAAAAGGTGGTGTTTTAATGCGTAAAGGATTTGGCATACTTCAAGCACTTTTAGTCATAGTTATGATAAGCGGAATCATGATGATCGCCATGAAATATGCAACAATTTCTGTAAAACATACTAAAGATTTATACATTAAAGAGAGTGCCGAACTTTTTATGGATAGTGCTGTAGAGCTAACACTTTTAGCTATAAGTGGCTATGATAGAAGTAGTGATTGTCTAAAAGAGGTAAATATAACATCAAGTGACCAAAGATTTAATGCATATATAAATATATCGAAATACTATCTACATGTAGATGAAAATTGTGGAAGTAGAACACAGTATATACAAACAGAAGACTCCCACGGCATGGTAATGCTAGAAGTAACAGTAGAGTCAAACACAACTCATCCAAAAAATGGAAATACAATAGTAAAGTTAACAAGAAGGACACTACAACGACCATGATGAATAATTTTAAATTTTTAATTTTAAATTTTGAATTAAATCATTCAAAATTCAGCATTCAAAATTCAGCATTACCACGAAGTGGCTTCTCTATGGTAGAACTTATATTTGTAATTGTTTTGATGGGAATTTTGGCTTCTATTGGTGGTAATTTATTGCCTGACAATAGG
>DQSP01000186.1 GCA_015663215.1 Sulfurimonas sp. | reverse complement strand
GCTGAACTTGCTAGTGAATATTTAGAGTTTGAGCAGTCTCTCTCTAAAGCTAAAGATGAGTTGACTTCAGACCTTATGTCTCAAGTTCCAGTGTTTAAAGAAGCTGTAAAAGCTAAATTTAGTCAAATATAAGGGTGTAATGTGAGTAGAATTTTAGTACTAATACTAATGATGTCAACTTATGCATTTGCATCTGAAGCTGGGCATGGTGAGACGGATATTGTACAACGTACAGTAAACTTTTTATTATTTGCTGGGCTTGTTTGGTATCTAGTTGGAGAACCTGCAAAGAATTTCTTTGCATCAAGAAGTCAAGCAATCGCTGATGAATTGAAAAAGGTTCAAGAAAAACTTAATGAGTCTGTTGCTTTAAAAAAAGAGGCACTTGCTAAAATATCTGATGCAGAGAAATTTGCAAAAGAGTTGGAAGTGACTGCTAAAAAAGAGAATAAGATTTTAAATGACAATATTATGACTCAATGTGAGTTAGATTTAGAAACATTGACTAAGCAAGGTTCTTCTACAAGAGAATATGCACAAAGAAAAATGGTTCGAGATGTTGTTGAAGATATAATTACTGAGACTCTTGCTCAAAGCTCTTCTAGCTTTGATAAAGAAGCTATGGCAAATGTTATTTTGAAGAAGGTTGCTTAAATGGAAGAACTGATCGCAAAAAAATATATTAAAGCTTTAAAGACAGGTTCAGATTTAGCTACGATGCAAAGTGTTTCAGAAGTTTTTTCTGTATTAGCAGACTCATTTACAGATGATAAATTTGTAAGCATAGTTGCTAATCCACATGTAAATGCATCAGATAAATCTGCAATTCTTTTAAACGCAGTAAAGTCAGCACAGTCTGAACAGATTAACAACTTAATTAAACTTTTAGTTGAAAATAAGCGTATTAATATAATTCCTGCTATTGCAAGTGAATTAAAAAAAGATATAGCAAACTCTACTAAGACTTATTCAGGAATTATTTACAGCGATAGTGATATTGATGCTAAAGTAATCACTGAATTAAGTAGTGGTTTAAACAATAAGTTTAACTCTACTATTACTTTAACATTTATAAAGAATGATTTTAATGGTATTAAAGTAGAAGTAATAGGTCTTGGAATTGAGATTAATTTCTCTAAAGATAGAATCGATAGTCAAATGATAGAACATATCATTAAAGCAATTTAACTTGATAAGAGGAGAACAATAGTGGTAGCAAAAATCCAAGCTGATGAAATCAGCTCAATAATTAAAGAACGTATCGACAACTTTGAACTAAGTGTTGATATAAATGAAACAGGTAAAATTGTTTCTTACGCTGATGGTGTTGCACAAGTTTACGGACTTAGCAATGTTATGGCTGGTGAAATGGTAGAGTTCGAAGATGCTACTCAAGGTCTAGTTATGAACCTTGAAGAGAGTGCAGTAGGTGTTGTAATACTTGGTGCTGGTACTAAACTTCGTGAAGGTATGAGTGTTAAGCGTCTTGGAAAACTCTTACGTGTTCCAGTTGGTGATGCACTACTTGGTCGTGTTGTTAATGCACTTGGTGAGCCTATTGATGGGAAAGGTCCAATTGAAACTACTGAAACACGTTTCGTAGAAGAAAAAGCACCTGGAATCATGAATCGAAAATCTGTACATGAGCCTTTAGCAACTGGTATCAAAGCAATTGATGCACTTGTTCCAATTGGTCGTGGTCAACGTGAGCTTATCATTGGTGACAGACAGACTGGTAAAACTACAGTTGCAATAGATACTATAATTAACCAAAAAGGTAATGGTGTTTCTTGTGTTTATGTAGCAATCGGTCAAAAAGAGTCTACTGTTGCACAAATTGTTCGTCGTTTAGAAGAGCATGGTGCACTTGAATATACAATCGTTGTATCTTCAACAGCTGCTGAAGCTGCTGCACTTCAATTTTTAGCTCCATATACTGGTGTTACTATGGGAGAATATTTCCGTGATAACGCTAGACATGGTCTAATTGTTTATGATGATTTATCTAAGCATGCGGTTGCATACCGTGAAATGTCACTTATCCTTCGTCGTCCTCCAGGTCGTGAAGCTTATCCTGGTGATGTTTTTTATGTTCACTCTCGTTTACTTGAGCGTGCTGCAAAAATGTCTGATGAAGAAGGAGCTGGTTCACTTACTGCTCTTCCAATTATTGAAACACAAGCGGGTGATGTTGCAGCATACATTCCAACAAATGTTATTTCAATTACTGATGGTCAAATTTTCTTAGAAACAGACCTATTTAACTCGGGTGTTCGTCCAGCAATTAATGTTGGTCTTTCAGTTTCTCGTGTTGGTGGTGCTGCACAGATTAAAGCTACTAAACAAGTTGCTGGTACTCTTCGTCTTGATCTTGCACAGTATCGTGAACTTCAAGCATTTGCTCAGTTTGCTTCTGATCTTGATGCTGTTTCTCGTCAACAACTTGAACGTGGTCAAAGAATGGTAGAAGTTCTTAAACAAGGTCCTTTCTCTCCAATTCCTGTTGAGAAGCAAGTGGCTATTATTTTTGCTGGAAATGAAGGTTTCTTAGATGATATGGATGCATCTAATGTAGTTCGTTTTGAAGCTGAAATGTATCCATTTATTGAAGCATCTTACCCTCAAATATTTGAGAATATTAGAAGTAATTCAAAAGTTGATGATGACACAAAAGCATTATTAATAAAAGCTCTTGAAGAGTTTAAAGCTAGTTTTATAGCTAACTAAGGGATTATTCAATGGCAAACTTGAAAGATATTCAAAGACAGATAAAGAGTGTCTCAAACACTCAAAAGACAACACGTGCGATGAAGCTAGTTTCTACTGCTAAACTTCGCCGTGCCGAAGAGCTAGCACGTCGCTCTCGTCTTTATGCTCAAAAAATGAATCAGGTGATTGCCGAAATAGCTGGACGTATAAACTGTGCCAAAGTTGGAGGGATTGAAAATCGTTGTTTTAACAAGATTGAAAACCCAAAAATGGTGGACATTGTTTTTGTAACTGCGGATAAAGGTTTATGTGGTGGTTTTAATATTAAAACTATTAAAGCTGTTAAAGCCCTCATCAAAAGTTATAAAGAAAAAAATGTAAAAGTACGTTTACGTGGTATCGGTAAAAAAGGTATAGAATTTTTTAAATATAATGAAGTTGAACTTTTTGACTCTATTATAAATTTGAGCTCTAAGCCTGATAAAGCTAGATCTGATGAGTATATTAGAACATCTATAATGGACTTTAAAGATGGAAAAATTGATGCTCTGCACATTATATATAATGGGTACAAAAATATGATAACTCAAGAGTTACATGTTAACAAAGTACTACCTATTGATACTGATGAGTTTGAGTGTGAAGATTCGCACAGTTCAATGTTAGAGGTTGAAGCACAAAATGAAGAAGTTATGCTTGATTCATTAGTAAATAAATATGTTGACTTTAATATGTACTATGCACTAATTGATTCACTTGCAGCAGAACATTCTGCTAGAATGCAGGCAATGGATACAGCTACAAACAATGCAAAAGAGATGGTTAAATCTCTTAATGTAAAGTTTAATAAAGCAAGACAAGCATCTATTACTACAGAACTGATAGAGATTATTAGTGGTGTGGAGTCGATGAAATAATGGAGAATAATATGATTGGAAAAATTAGCCAGGTTATGGGCCCGGTTGTTGATGTTGATTTTGATGGTTACTTACCTGTAATTAATGAAGCAATTGAAGTTAAAGTTAGTTTAGAGGGTAGCGAACACCGTTTAGTTCTTGAAGTTGCTGCTCACTTAGGTGATGGTCGTGTTAGAACGATTGCTATGGATATGAGTGAAGGTTTAGTACGTGGTATGGATGCTACTGCTACTGGTGCTCCTATTCAAGTTCCTGTTGGAGATAAAGTTCTAGGACGTATCTTTAATGTTATTGGTGAGACTATCGATGGTGGTGACCAAATTACAGATTCTGAAAAATGGTCTATTCACCGTGCTCCACCACCATTAGTTGATCAGTCAACTACTACTGAAATGTTTGAAACAGGTATCAAAGTTGTTGATTTACTTGCTCCTTACTCTAAGGGTGGTAAAGTTGGACTGTTTGGTGGTGCTGGTGTTGGTAAAACAGTTATCATAATGGAGCTTATTCACAATGTTGCTCATGGTCATGACGGTTTATCAGTTTTTGCTGGTGTTGGTGAGAGAACTCGTGAAGGAAATGACCTTTACTACGAGATGAAAGACTCTAATGTACTTGACAAAGTTGCACTGTGCTACGGTCAAATGTCTGAGCCTCCAGGTGCACGTAACCGTATCGCACTTACTGGTATTACTATGGCTGAGTACTTCCGTGATGAGAAAGGTCTTGATGTTCTTATGTTCATTGACAATATTTTCCGTTTTGCTCAATCAGGTTCTGAAATGTCAGCACTTCTTGGTCGTATTCCATCGGCTGTTGGTTATCAACCAACTCTTGCTCGTGAAATGGGTGCTCTACAAGATAGAATTACATCTACGAATAAAGGTTCAATTACTTCTGTTCAAGCGGTATACGTACCTGCAGATGATTTAACTGACCCGGCTCCTGCTTCTGTTTTTGCTCACTTAGATGCAACTACAGTTCTTAACCGTAAAATTGCTGAAAAAGGTATTTATCCTGCTGTTGATCCACTTGATTCAACTTCAAGATTACTTGATCCACAAATTGTTGGTGAAGAGCATTACGCTGTTGCTCGTGGTGTACAAACTACACTTCAAAAGTACAAAGACCTTCAAGATATCATTGCGATTCTTGGTATGGATGAGCTTTCTGAAGATGATAAAAATGTTGTTGAACGTGCTCGTAAAATTGAGAAATTTCTTTCTCAGCCTTTCTTTGTTGCTGAAGTATTTACTGGTGCTCCTGGTAAGTATGTTAAGCTTGAGGATACTATCAAAGGTTTCAAGGGCATTTTAGACGGTGAGTATGATCATATATCTGAAAATGCATTCTACATGGTAGGAAGTATGGATGAAGCTATCGCTAAACAAGAGAAAATCAATAACAAGTAATTGTTATTAAAAGGACTATAATGGATAAGTTTAAACTTGAAATCCTAACTCCAAATGGCGAAATCTTTGATGGTGAAGTAATTGGTGTTACTTTACCTGGTGAAGAGGGCGAATTTGGCGTTCTTGCTGGACATGCATCTTTAACTACACTTTTAGCTAGTGGTGTAATAGATGTTGAAAAAGAAGACAAATCAGTTGAAGCTATTGTTATCAACTGGGGTGTTGTTCAAGTAGACGAAGGAAAAGTGATTATTTTAGTTGAAGGTGCTGCGGCTATCCGTGGTGCTAATGAAGCTGAGATTGCACAAGCTCTAGAAGATGCTAAAAAAATTATAAGTGATGTTGCAGACTCTAGTTCTGCTATCGCTTCTGTTTCAGCTAAAATTGAGTCAGCTGCTCAGAGACTTATATAATAATATGCTCAACAACTTAATAGATTTTTATCTTAAAAGCCATCCTGTTACAATAGGTGTACTCGCTCTTTTAGCAGTATACTTTATTCTCCTCAACTGGGTGTTTTTTTATAGATACTTTTCTATAAGTACTTGGTTAAATAATGAAAGTAACTCACTTGATTCACTTTTAATGGGTGCTACTACAGTAAATGAAAACTCTTTTTTAAATAATTTTATCAAAACAAGTAATAATATTTCAAAAGAAGTTTTAGCCCTAGGTATGATGGCTGCAACCAAAGAAGCAACAAAAGGACTCTCAATCCTTTCTATCTTTGCCTCAACAACTCCCTTTATAGGTCTTTTTGGAACAGTGGTTTCAATTCTTGACACCTTTACTCACATAGGTCAAAGTAGTGGTAGTATGTCAATAATTGCAAGTGGTGTTTCAGATGCTCTTATCGCAACAGCAGCAGGTATTTTTGTGGCTATTTTTGCTTATACTTATCATCAGGTACTCAAGAGAAAATCTTTTGAACTTATCTCATATCTTCAAATGCAAAGTGATGCGATTATAGCTCGTAAGGTGTAGATATGTTATATGATTGGGATGATAAACCAGAGTTGAATATTACACCCCTTGTTGATGTTATGCTTGTTTTACTAGCTATACTAATGGTAATCGCTCCAAATATTATTTATGAAGAAAATATTAGATTACCACAAGGTTCAACATCTCAACAACTTTCTAAAATTCCACCAGTTCACATATCAATTGATAAAGATAAAAAGATAAAAATAAACAAAGATACTTATCTTTTAAATAGTTTTACGGATAATTTCTCTAACTATTCAAAAAAGCTTGATAAAAAAGCGACGGTACTTATTAGTGCAGATAAAAGTTTGGATTACGGTTTAGTTATGTCAATACTTGCAGCTGTAAAACAAGCTGGATTTACAGAAGTTTCGCTTGCAACCAATGGATAACAATACAAACTTTTATTTTAGTGGTTTTATTGCTTTTGCTCTCTTTACTCTTTTCTTTTTGCTTTTTACAATACTCCTATTTAACCCTCAAAGTTCTAAAACATTTGCTTTAAAAAAAGATAAGTTTATTTCTATCTCACTCATGATTTCAAAAGTAGAAATAGAAAAAATTAAAGAACAAGCTATTGAAGAGCCAATAGATAAAAATATAGATGTAAATAACCTGTTTTCAGATGTATGGACAAAAAAAATTACTCCTAAAAAAGTTAAACAAAAAGATTCTAAACGACTTTTTGAGATACAAAAAAAGATTAAAACTTCAAGTAAAAATGATGTGAAACCAATATCTAAACAAGTAAGTAAAGTGACAAAACAAAATTCGAGTGCGGATGAAGTTAATGAATATTTGGCTAAAATTCAAGCAATTGTTTATAGTTACTTTAGAGTTCCAGCTAACTCTGAAGGCAGTAGAGTTAAAACTGTCA
This sequence comes from Sulfurimonas sp., assembly GCA_015663215.1. Classification (GTDB taxonomy): domain Bacteria; phylum Campylobacterota; class Campylobacteria; order Campylobacterales; family Sulfurimonadaceae; genus Sulfurimonas. The sequence goes on along the minus strand of DQSP01000186.1, from coordinate 1,664 downwards.
TTGAGTTAGATTCCTTAGGAAAGGTTTTGGACTTTAGGGTATTAAACTACTCTAACAACGATGCATTAAATGCAGAAGCTGATAAAATTAGGGAAAGGTTGATGTATGTCACTTTCCCTAGAAATCCAGAAAAAATATCAAGTAGAACTATTGTGATACTTATATCTAAGGAATAAAATTGAAGATACTATTTTCATTACTACTACTATTTAAACTTGTATTTGCAGGTGATGCAACTATTGAAGTTATTAAACAAGTTGATGCATTACCATCTATAGCTGTTGAAGATGCTTCGATTAGTTATAACAATACATTTAAGTTACAGTTTTTTAAAGCACTTGTAGCTGATTTAAATGTGCTGAGTCTCTTTAATGTAGATAGGTATCATAGATCCACCCATTATAATGCTACTGATGTTATGGTTGAAAATAAAAACATGAACTATGTCCTTCGATATAAAATGTATGAAGATGATTCAGGGGCACTCAATATTGATATGAAAATAATTCAAGAAGATGCTCCAGTTTTTTTAAAAAGTTATAAAGTAAGTAGACAAAATATATATATGTTTGTGAGTCATGCAATGGCTTTTGATGTTAATAAGTTTATGGGCGAGCCATCAGTAGAATGGATGAAACGAAAGGTAATATTTTCGCGTATTGTTGGACCTAAAAAAAGTGAAATTGTAATATCTGATTACTCTCTGTCGTATCAACATGTAATAGTTAAAGGTGGGTTTAACCTATTTCCAAAATGGGCGAACAAAGCACAAAATGCCTTTTACTATACATCGCTTGATGGTTTAATACCAACATTAAAACATGTAGATATAAAAACATTGAAAATTTCAAGTGTTATATCTTCGGATGGTATGATGATATGTTCAGATGTAAGTCGTGATGGTAAAACACTTCTTTTAACAATGGCTAAAAATGGGCAACCAGATATTTATACCTATAATGTGGCAAGTAAAAAATATAAACGTGAAACGACATACGGTGGTATTGATGTAAATGCACAATTTATGGATAAAAATCGTATTATTTTTATATCTTCACGTTTAGGGTATCCAAATGTTTTTTCAAAAAGATTAGATACGAAAGAAGTAGAACAGATGGTGTATTATGGTAAAAGTAATTCTGCATGTAGCTCAAATGGAGAATATATAGTTTATAAAGCAAGAGAAACATCAAATGCTTTTGAACGAAATACTTTCAACTTACATCTTATTTCGATGAAAACTGATTTTATTCGCCGTTTGACAGCTACTGGAGTAAATGAATTTCCTCGATTTTCAGTAGATGGTGATGCAATTCTTTTTATAAAAAACTATAAAAATCAAAGTTCAATAGGAATTATTCGCCTAAACCATAATAAAAACTACCTTTTCCCTCTAAAATATGGAAAAGTACAGTCAATGGACTGGTAAATTTAATATAAATTTTATATTTTTTGGTATAATATTTATAATTTAAAAACTCAAAGGAAATAAAATATGAAAAGCATAGTAATCTCAAGTGTTGTAGCAGCACTTTTAATGTTTGGTGGCTGTAGTTCAAAAGATATAGCAGTGGATACGGATAAAAATGAGGCTACAAATGCATCAGAAGTACAAGAAGTACAAGAAGTTAAAGCCATTGAAACTGAAACAGTTGCAGCAGAAG
>DQSP01000285.1 GCA_015663215.1 Sulfurimonas sp. | reverse complement strand
GTATGGCAATAGCACTATCCATATTTCCATCAAATCCAAAATAGCCAACACTTCCACTATAAAAACCACGCTTTAAGCCTTCATATTCGGCTATAAGCTCCATTGCACGAATTTTCGGAGCACCTGTCATTGTTCCGGCTGTAAATGTTGCCATAAACAGATCAAACATATCTTTGTCATCATCAAGTGTTGCTACAACATCTGATACTATATGCATTACATGTGAAAAACGTTCTATATGCATAATATCTTCTACTTTTACAGTTCCAGTTTTTGCTACGCGACCGACATCATTTCTGCCTAAATCAATCAGCATGAGATGCTCAGCTAGCTCTTTAGGATCTGCGAGGAGTTCTTCTTCTAACTCTTTATCTTTTTGTTTTGTAGCTCCACGTTTTCTTGTACCTGCAATAGGTCGCAGTAGAAGTTCACCATCGGTCAGTCTTACCATAACTTCTGGAGAAGAGCCTACAATGCTGAAATCTTCATACTCCATTAAAAACATATAAGGAGATGGATTTTTTGTACGTAAAATTCTATAAAAACTAAATGGGTGAACTTTGATATACCGTGTAAAGCGGTTTGTCATTAAAATTTGAAACACATCTCCGCTACGAATCATCTCTTTTGACTTGTCTATCATCTCAAAGAATTTTTCTTTTGTGTGTGCAAAGCTTCCTTTGTCATTTCCAATATTAAAAACTCTATGTTTATAAGTATAAGTTCCTTTTAAATCATCTTCTATCATTTGGAATTTTTCACTATACTCTTTGAGGGTAGAAATAAGTGTAATTTGATGATTTTTGTGTGAATATACAAGAACAAGTTTCGGTAAAATCAGATCCAAGTCTGGAGTATGCAACTCATCTTGTAAGTTATCCATAAATGATCGCAACTTTGGTTCAAATACCTTCACCATATCATAACCGATATAGCCGATAAAACCATCAACATAGCCGACATTAAGCTCTTTTGTTGCAGATTTGTATTTTTTAAAGTCTATGTTTTTATAATACTTTTTTAAAAAAGAGAAGGGATTCTCTTCTTTTTTGTGTTTTATACCATTTTCGTCCGTATAAATTGTTTTATCATTTATGTATTGCAGTCGTTCTCTTGCACCTATACAAATAAAACTGTAATTTCCTTCACTTTGTCCGGCACTCTCAAAGAGGTAGGTGACTTCCTCTTTAAAGAGTTCTTTAAGTTTTGAATAAACAGCAATGGGAGCCAACTGATCTTGTGTAAATTGTTTAGAGTATATCAATGCTTACCTTGTAAAATTATAATTTTACTAAAAATGCACCCGGCTCGATTTTAGCACGAATAACACGTTTAGCACTATTTGCTTTTTTCTGTGTTGTAAATGGACCAATTAGTACTTTGTTCAGTGTTTTACCATTTTGTGTCACTTTATGATACGTGTACGAGTATCCTAAATCTGTGATAGATTTTAAGAATTTTTTATTTGGTTCATATTTTGAAAATGAACCTACTTGTATATAATATTTCACTCTTGATGTTACTTGAGGTTTTGGTGTTGATTGAGATTTTGATACTGTTTTTGTCTTTTTTACGATCTCTTTTTTTGGTGTGACAACTACTTTTTCTTCTTGCGTACTCTCTTGTTTGAGTTTTTGAGCAATTTTATCTAAATCTCCATCACTTGCACTATTCTCTTCTATTACTGCAACATCTTCAAAAAGAGGCTCTTCTTCTACTTCTTCTACAGGAGTCTGTGTTTGAGGTTCTGGTGGTAAGACTGCTTGTGGTAGATTGTCTGTACCTTTTGAACTAAGTGAGTTCATGAGCATAACTACTACGATTAAAATAATACCTAATGTTGCAACAGTAAGAATTATTTTTTTATTGGAACTTGATGAACCATTTTTATTTAGGACAATATCGCTTAATTCATTTTTATCATTCATAGTAGTACCTCAATTTTTATTTATTCTATGATACCAAAAATAACCTAAAGATACAAAGAGTTACATATGTTTTGACCAAGAAGCACCTCTCTCTTTTGCATATACTTCATAAGGAAGTGTGAGAATATTATATTCATCAGGCAGGTCATTTGTTGGAAACATTCTCCACTGTTTTGGTTGTTTTGCCGCAAGTTTCATACTAATCATTTTTCCAAGCTGTATAGCTTCTTGTAAGGTTGTATGCCCTTTATGAATATATACATGTAAATGCCCTTTTGTTTTTGTCTCATAGGCTGTAAAATTTATAAAACCCTCTTCACGTAAAAGTAACTGTGCCTTATGATAAAATCGTTCAGGGTCTCTGCCGTTATAGTCAATCACTATATTTTCAACAATTCCTTTTTTATCAACAAGAGAGTGTGCTACAGTGATTTCACCTTTTATATGCTTATTAATAACAGACTGGTTTAAAGGAGCATTTATTTTTTCAAATTTATTATAAAAAGTACGTCCTTTAAATGTAATTTTATTCACTACTGTATCTCTTTTGATCCAGTAGTGGTCACTCACCATCTTTATAAGTTTTAAATCCATGGTAGTCATATTGTGACCTTAGTATGTTGGTTGATTATAAATTACAAAATTTTGAGCAAGCTCTTTGAGTTCCTCTTTTATTTTTGCTTGTAGTTCTGTATTATTAATATCATCTAAAACATCTGCCATTTTATTTGCAATGAGTGTAAACTCTTTTTCTTTCATACCACGAGATGTCAGTGCAGGTGAACCAATACGAATGCCTGATGTTACAAAAGGACTTCTTGTCTCACCCGGAACTGTATTTTTATTGACAGTGATACCTGCATTGCCAAGTGCTGCATCAGCATCTTTTCCTGAAATTTCTTTGCCAACAAAACTTACAAGCACTAAGTGATTGTCTGTTCCACCACTTACAACATCATAACCACGTTTCATAAGGACATCAGCTAAAATGGAAGCATTTTTCTTTACCTGTTTTGCATACTCTTTCCACTCTGAAGAGAGGTTGTATTTAAACCCAACTGCTTTTGCTGCGATTACATGGACAAGTGGTCCACCTTGAAGAGCAGGAAAAATTGCAGAGTTTATTTTTTTTGCTATATCTTCATCATTTGTCATTATCATACCACCGCGAGGACCAGCTAGCGTTTTGTGTGTAGTTGTTGTAACAACATCTGCATGAGGGAAAGGACTAGGGTGTTCACCAGCTGCAACAAGACCTGCAATGTGTGCAATATCGGCAAATAAAATAGCACCCACTGCATCGGCGATTTCACGAAATTTTTTAAAGTCTATTTCACGAGCATAAGCAGAAGCACCACATACGATGATTTTCGGTTGCACAATTTTTGCTATATCTAACACTCTATCATAGTTAATGCGCCCATCAAGTTCAACACCATAAGTAAAGCTAGAGTAATTTTTTCCTGAAAAACTCGGTTTTGAACCATGTGTCAAGTGTCCGCCGTGACTTAGATCCATACCTAAGAGTTTGTCACCCGCTTTTAGCAGTGCAGCATATACAGCACCGTTTGCCTGTGAACCTGAGTGTGGTTGTACATTTGCATACTTACATCCAAAAAGTTCACAAGCCCTATCTATGGCTAACTGTTCTACACTATCTGCATGTTCACATCCACCATAGTAACGTTTTGCAGGGTATCCTTCTGCATATTTGTTTGTAAATACAGAACCCATCGCCTCCATCACTGCTGGAAGTGTAAAGTTTTCACTTGCTATCATCTCTAAGTGGTCAGTTTGTCTCTCTAGCTCTTTTTCGCATAAGTTATAAACTTCTTCATCATACTCTTTTAAAAAACTCATGGTGTAAAATTCCTTGTAAAATTAAAAATATACTTATTGTACTAAAAATATAATAATATTGTTCTGAAGAAACAGCCGGCTTTTTATTTAACCCAAATTATGCAATAGAGATTTCTAAAGATTACCTATGCTTGTGCTTAAGGGGTGTTTAGTAAAAATTTTAAGCCACCTTATTGG
>DQSP01000273.1 GCA_015663215.1 Sulfurimonas sp. | reverse complement strand
CAAGCTGAACAGATTATTGTTTACTGTCTTTCAGGAAGTCGTTCATACCAAGTGCAACAAGCTATGGGAACCTTAGGCTTTAAAAAAGTTGCTAATCTTGCCCATGGTATTGGTTCTTTTAGAGGTGATAAGCAGTCAGTTTAGTCTGATTCTTTTTCCGTAGGGTCGGTTTACCGACCACTGCATATATTTGTTTGGTGGTCGGTGAACCGACCCTACGCGTAGCTTATTTCTTCGTCACCAACTCAACAGCATGAACCAAAAGTTTCCCCTCTTTTTCCACAAGCGTTAACAAATGATTGCTAACCCCAGTTAAAACCTTTTTCCCATTATAAATACTATAATCAAAACTCATCTGAACTTTAACCTTTTTTTCTTTTTCATCAATACTTTCTATGCTCGTTTTCATATTCGTATAAACACGTTTTGACCACTCTTTAAAATACTTTCTTTTGTCAGCTAAGAGTGCATCTTTAGTGAACTCTTTGCTTCTAAAGTAGATATCCAATGGATAGTTAAAATAATCAGAAAATTCAAGAGGATTGTTTGAATTCATTTCTCTGCTATAAATCTTTTTGACAAGCTTCTCTGCTTTGTCGGATAAAGTTTCTTTTTTGGTACTCGATTCTTGTGGCTTAGGAGCAGAAGTATCTTGCTTATTAACAGTTTTTAAATCTCTAACCACCACAATATTCGCTTCTTTTGCATAATCATTAATACGTGTGTCATACATGGCTTCTGTAATGAGTGCTGGTAACTTACATTCACCTATACTCGTAGCCAATAGTGCTGAGTAAATAACCGATATATTTTCAACTGACATCTCTTTTCTAAGGGTTTTAGAATATTCTTTTTTATCAGCCAAATCAATAAAATGTAAAATACGGTCATCTCTTATCTCTTTGTGTTGCAAGTCAATATTTTCATCTTTAAATCTAGGTTCATGATTGGCGATGTTGTTGTTAACAATGCTGATACATGCTGGAACTCTTTGGCTCACGACGACGTTGTCAATTTGTCCAAAGTTTACAATGGTCACTTCAGAGAAAAACTTGTCTCCTTGTTTAAGGTTTTGTAAGTCTACCTTTGCTCCGTTTGCATCTATAAACTCACGTTTTATACTTAGTTCTTGTGTTGTGGAAAGTTCATTTTTTAATGGTTTAGCTAAGTTCTTAACCAACTCAATGGAGTAGCTCATATTTGAAGCGTTTGGATTTAAGCTAATACTAGAACTTGTTAGCTTGTCAACGGTTAATACTTTTGGTTTGTGATAGGTTAAACTTTTCCCATTAACTTCTACGGTTACTTTCATTTTCGAGTCTGTTGGAGAACCAAGGTAAGTACTAATGGCTTTGAGGGCAACAGCTTTGTCTTGCGTGGAGTAAAGGTTTGCGAACTCTTTTTGAATACTTTCTAAATCATCAGTAGAGGTGTGAGCATATTTTGTTTTAACAATGAAGTACAACATCATGTCTCGTACATTCGATTCAAAGTTACCATTTTGGTTTCCATAGGTGTTGTAAGTGTATTTTGAAAGCTCAGCATCATTTTGAGTAAAAAGTTCTTTTGCCTTTTCATTTTTTCCTGTGGCTTTTAAAATAGCAGCCATATAGTAAGTCGCTAAGAAGTTCTTTTTGTACTCTTTTTTCTCATAAATCATGTTGGCAGTACTCGAAGAGAGTTCTTTATTTTCAGCCAAGATATAAGCTGCGTAAATTTTGTGGAACTTAGTATATTCTGCTTGGTACTCACCACTCTCTGAGGCTACTGCATTTAGCATTCTTAGAATTTTCTTTTTGAACTCTTTCTTTAGTGTTCCCTTGGCTTTAGAAGTTTCAAGTAAGGTTTGGGCAGCATAGAGGGAGGCATAAGAAGAGACGGTATCTCCTCCCTCCCAATACACAAATTCACCATAGTAGTTCTGCATGTTATGAAGCTTTTTAACCCCTTGTAAAATAAAGTTTTCACTCTCTTTTAAAAGAACATCATTTTTTAAAAATGCCTTAGCATAATGTAGGGCAGAGAGCTTAGAGGAAGTTTGTTCAGCACAACCATAAGGGTAAGAAACCAAGTATTTTAAGTCATCTCTTAATGCACCTATTAAGTTGTTAGAGATTGTAATGTAAGCTCTAGCACCTTGATACTTTTGTGGAATAGAAAAGTTTTCTGTCTTACTTGAAATACCTTTAAAAGTTTTAGTAGAAAGGGCATAAGGACTTAAAATTGGTAACTCAATAGATTTAGTAACCTGCGTATTATCATATTTAGCAGTAAGGGTAATCTCACCTTTACCAAGCATAGTTGGAGAGAGTTTGGCAACAACTAAGGCAGATGAGTTTGCTGGAACTTCAATTGAGTTTTGCTTAAATTCTAACGCTAAATTAGCCGAACTCTTAGCACTCAGTACTATGGTCTTAGCTGTTTTAGTAGTATTAAAAATACGTAAAGGAACTTCTATTTTGTCTGAAACCAAAGCATAAAGTGGATAAGCAGGTTTTATCATCACATCATCTTTGACATGAATGTCTTGTGAGCTAACCCCAAT
>DQSP01000139.1 GCA_015663215.1 Sulfurimonas sp. | reverse complement strand
TTAAGGGGATTGAAACTTGTAACTACTATTGGGTGTGGTGTGCAATTTAATTACACACCGACCCGATTTTAAGGAGATTATTAAATGAGAAAGAATAATAATAGACAGTATTTGTCATTATTCTGCAATACAATACTCCTATCAAATATTAGGAGTTAGATATGAAATCAGTTGTTCCGGTTATGAAAGTTCTTCCTGCAGTGCAGATTGTAGAAGTTGTAGGTCTTATTCTTAATCACTCAGCCAATATGCAACGCATTAAAAATGAGTACCGTCTTGCAAAACAGGAAATGACAAATCGATACAATGTAGAGATGAAAGCACTCGGGCATGACCTGAAACGTTTCAAAACTATGGCAAAAATGCAAAGGGAATACTTTAATCGTGAACATAAGGAACGTCTTATTATCTTGGGGGTCATACAGGATGTATCTAAATCACTTTCGCGTACCACAGATATAGCATTAGCACAAATACTCAACGATACTATGCACCGATTGCTTGAGAGTTACCAGGACAACCATCAAAAAAGTGTAGGGTATTTTAATGGTGATACTCTCGCCCTTTCTATGAGAGGAGAAGCATAATGTTGCCGTGGATTGTAGGAGCAGTTGTGGTTGCGACTCTCTCTTCTGTACTCAGTGAAAGAGAAAAAAAAGAAAAAAACAAGAGAAAAAGAAAGTTACAGAAGCAACACGACATCTATAGTAATAGTTTTCAGAAAAAAAGTGCGAAACAGTATGGAGAAAAACAAAAAATACTCTTTTCGCAAATTAAAAATGAGCAGGCGAAGCTCAAAAAAGAGAGAAAGCAACTCTTTAATGTACTAAACAGACTCGCTAGGACAAGTAAAGAGTACCGTATGGTAGAAAACCAGATTTTTCAACTTAGTCATTTAATTGAAAAAAAACAGAGTGACGCAAACAAGGTAAGAGGAAATAAATGTATATACTGATTATCTCGTAATGTGACAGAACAGAATTTTAATTCATAAAGCCTCTAGTTATCAGACAGTATTTGTCTATTTATTCAATTATAATTCTCTTGTTGGTTAAGAGGTTAATTGTTCGGTTTTGTATTAGATATCTTTTGAAGGAGATTATATGTTTAGTTTATGTGTACTTGGTGTTGTTGGTGGATTGGCTGTGTGTACTACTGCTCCGGCCTGGGCAGGGGTTGCAGTTGCTACGGCAGTTGTAGTTGGTGTAGTTGTTGTACTTAAGGATTCTGAAAAACCTGTGCAAACAGGGTATCTTTCTCGGAAAAATCAATAATGATGAAAACAATGTACGTGCTAATGTCTCATACCATCACAGAGCAGCAAATGAATGATGCACAGAGTACTTTAGATGTGGAAAAAATTGTTACGCTCCCTACAGATATCTGGTCACAGATTCCGGCTGAAACAGAGAGTGTAGAGTCTTCTTTGCTGCCGTTAAAAGCACAACTTGCAACGTATGCAAAAAAAGGTGATGTTTTGTTGGTGCAAGGTGACTACGGTGCAACCTTTAATATGGTACAATTTGCCAAAGAGATTGGACTTGTTCCTGTGTATGCGACCAGTGAGCGAAAGGCTTATGAAGTTGTTGAGGGAGAAAAGATAACTACCGTAAGAGAGTTTAGACATGTTCGGTTCCGTAAGTATTAAAGGAGTGTGAGATGGCAAAAATTTTGATTTCATCGTTGGGGATAGGTCAAAAAGAAGAGGGTACATATAGACAAACAAAATATTCAATAGATGGTAAAGAATATACAACAGCATTTATAGCTGATGCACTCTGTCAACATTTAGGCATAGAAAAACTCTTTTTGGTTGGTACAAACAAGTCAATTTGGGATGAAGCTTATGCGGCATTTGGTGGTACAGACGAAAACTATCAATTTGAGCTTATGGATAAAAAAGATGAAGGCCAAGTAGACGAAGCGCTTCTTGAAGTATTTAATAAACAGGTTTCTGATAAATTAAATGTTGAGGGTTCTAAAGCTTCACTTGTTTCGTATGGTATAGATGATGATGAGTTATGGGGTATTTTTGAAAAATATTTGGAAATAGCTGAAAATATAGAAGATGGTGATGAACTCTATCTGGACATTACACACTCTTTTAGATCGTTAGCGATGATGTCTTTAGTTATGACACAGTTCGCATCTTCTATTTCAGATAAAAAGTTCACACTAAAAGGTGTTTACTACGGTATGGTAGAGTACATCAGTGAATCAGAAGACAAAGTGGCACCTATAGTCAACTTGAATATTTTGTTTGAACTTCAAGAGTGGATAAAAGCAATCGATGCGATTAAGAAGTATTCTGATTTTGATCCTTTGGTTGAGATATTGGAAAAAGAAGGAATGGATGATAATGTTGCTAAAGCATTCATACATCTCAATAATGCAATTGATATGGGCAATATGGCTTCTATGCAAAGTTTTGTTAAGTCTGCTGGTAAAAAGATTAGAGCAATAAGTGATTCTGACAATAAAGTGATTAAATTACTTGCAACCGAAGTCACTACACTTGTAGATGAACTTAATCATGAAAAAATGTCAGATTTCCAATATGCTTTAGCTAAATGGTTTTATGGCAATAAAAATTATGCCATGAGTTATATGGCTTTGGCAGAAGGTATTATTACCAAAGCATGTGAAATAAAAGGTTATGATATAAAAAGTAGAGAAGGCAGAGAAGCAGCTAAAGACTATATGAAGATTACAAAGTATGATGACGATTTCTCTCCTAAATATGCTAATAGCATATCTCAAATTAGAAATAATATTGCACACCAACTGGATAGTAGAGGTGCAGGTGTTGACAATGATATAAAAAAATTGAGTTATTTTATAGATAGATTTAAACCATTCTTTTTAGAAGAGAATAAAAATACTTAGAACTAATTGACAGTTATTGGCAAAAAAATGCTATAATATCTCACTATGAAAAATAATAGCATACAAGAAACCCTTAGCCAGCA
>DQSP01000024.1 GCA_015663215.1 Sulfurimonas sp. | reverse complement strand
TTCAACTGATGGTGGTGCTATCGCTGATAAAGTATCTAGTATCGGTGAAGCAAGAACTATAGGTTATAAAGAACATGGGATAAACGGATGGTTTACGATTTTCATTCGTGGAATGTTATGTAACTGGATGGTTTCTATGGGTGTTGTTGGTGCAATGGTCTCTTCTACTGTTAGTGGAAAAGCTATCGCTATGTGGATGCCAATCATGCTTTTCTTCTACATGGGTTTTGAGCACTCTATCGTAAATATGTTCCTTTTTCCTTTTGCTATGATTATGGGTGGTGATTTCACTTTAATGGATTACATCGTATGGAATGAGCTTCCTACTGTTACAGGAAACCTTGTTGGTGGTATGCTCTTTACTGGTTTAACTCTCTACACAACGCATATAAAAACGGGTCCTAAAAGAAACTTAAGATAGTTTCTAGTAGCTAATGAGTAAAAAAAATAGACTCTCAGTATCTATATCTCAGCACTCCGACAGGGGTGTTAAAGAGATAAACCAAGACTTTCATGATGCTCTTGTCGCGACAGAACCACAACTTACAAGTAAGGGTATAGCCATCGCTATCGCTGATGGAATCAGTTCTAGTAATGTGAGTCAAATCGCAAGTAAAACAGCCGTTACCTCTTTTTTAACCGACTACTTCTCAACACCAGAATCGTGGCCAGTTAAAAAATCGGTAACTCGTGTTATAAATTCCATAAACTCTTGGCTCTACTCCCAAAGTAAACAGAGCGAATTTCACTACGATAAAGACAGAGGGTATGTCTGTACCTTTAGTGCTATGATTATTCGATCTACTACTGCACATATCTTTCACATAGGCGACTCCCGCATATATAGAGTACGCGATAATGTTTTAGAACAACTCACAAACGATCATCGTATTCGAATAAGTGAAGAAAAAAGCTACCTCTCTCGAGCACTTGGCATAGAAGCTGAGCCAAACTTAGACTATGCAACATTTCAAGTTGAGAAAGATGATGTCTATCTTTTTATGACAGATGGCGTTTACGAGTTCTTAGCTGACACCTTTATAAAAGAGTCTGTTTTGACACAAGATTTTTCAATACTTGCAAAAACTCTAGCAGACAAAGCCTATAACAAGCAAAGCGATGACAACCTTACAGTTCAAGCCATAAGAATCGACTCATTACCAAACAAAGATATACAAGAGATTTCTCAGGAGTTAAACAGTAAACCTTTTGCTCCTATACTCAAAGAGAGAGACTCTTTTGATGGCTACACAATTATAAGAGAGTTAAGTGCAACAAGCAGAAGCCATGTCTATTTAGCAGTGGATGATGAAACACAAACACAGTGTGTTATCAAAACTCCTTCGACTGAGTTTCAAGATGACAAGGCTTATTTAGAGCGTTTTATGATGGGATTGCCATCCGTATAAATAATGCCAATGTTGTCAAGTCATACCTACAAATTCGTACACGTAATTTTGTATATATAGTTACAGAATATATTGAAGGGCAGACCCTAACCCAGTGGATGATTGACAATCCAAATCCAGAGATAGAAACAGTGCGTTTAATGGCAGAACAGATAGCACGAGGACTTCAAGCCTTTCATAGACTAGAGATGATTCATCAAGACATACGACCCCAAAATATACTCATAGATAAGAGTGCTACTCTCAAAATAATCGACTTTGGTTCTACTAGAATAGAAGGCATTGCAGATATTAACTCTTTTATTGAGCAAGAGCACCTTCAAGGAACAGCACAGTACTCAGCACCAGAGTATTTTTTAGGTCAAAGTGGCACGAGCTCTTCTGATGTTTTTTCTTTAGCTGTCATAGTGTACCAGATGTTAAGTGGTGAGTTTCCATACGGTGTAGAAGTAGCTAGAAGTACCACTATAAAAACACAAAAAAACCTAAAATACAGACATCTCTACACAGATGAAAATAAAATCCCTATCTGGATAGAAGAAACACTCAAAAAAGGTCTTAGCATAGACCCTTACTATAGATATAACGAACTTTCAGAATTTATCTATGACTTACGCCACCCAAACCAAAACTTTTTAAACAAATCTAGACCTCCTTTTTATGAAAGTAATCCTGTACCTCTATGGAAAGGAATCTCTCTTGTTTTATCTGTAATAATTATCATTTTACTCAATAAGTGATTTTTTCTTAACTTTATAACGCTAAAATACCACTTATAATAGACTTTATAAGGACTCTGCTTGTTAAACCTACCAAATGCTTTGGCATCTCTTCGTATACTTCTTGCACCAATTATGTTTTGGATTATTTTAACACCTGAACTTTTCACAGACAATGGTTTTGACATTACTTGGAACTACTACTTTGCTTCACTACTTTTTGTACTAGCCTCTGCGACTGACTTTTTTGATGGTTACATCGCAAGAGAGTGGAACCAGATGACTATGCTTGGAGCTATACTTGACCCACTTGCTGACAAGATGCTTATACTAGCCGCATTTCTTGGTCTTATGATGGTTGGAGAAGCTTCTGCATGGGCTATCTACATCATCATCGTTCGTGAACTTTTCATCACAGGAATTCGTACCGTTGCTGTAAGTGAGGGTCTAAGTGTAAAAGCATCTTGGGCTGGAAAAGTAAAAACAGTAGCACAAATGATAGCCATAGGTTTTTTACTTATGAGGTGGCCATTTGGCGATGCTCTACTTTGGTTTGCAGTATTTTTAACACTCTACTCCGGTTTAGAGTACTTATGGGGCTTTAAAGCCGCACTTTTAAAGGATGAAGTATAATGGGATTTTTAGTATCGATTTTAGTTTTAAGTGGACTTATATTTTTCCACGAACTCGGACACTACATAGCCGCTCGTATGATGGGTGTATATGTTGAAGTATTTAGTATAGGTTTTGGTAAAAAGCTTTTTAGTTTTCGTAAGTGGGACACAGAGTGGGCTATAGCTGCCATCCCTCTTGGTGGATATGTTCGTATGAAAGGTCAAGACGACAGTAACCCTAGTAAAAAAAGTTATGATGATGATAGTTATAATGTTAAAACGCCAACACAAAAGATATTTATACTTTTAGCGGGCCCTGTGTTTAACTTTATCATCGCTTTTGTTTTGTACTTTTTTATAGCTCTTGGAAGCCCTCAAATACTCTCTCCTGTTATAGGTATGATCGTAAAAGACTCTCCTGCGTTTAAAGCAGGTCTCGATACAAACGATACTGTTACGGCTATTAACGGTGTTAGTATCACGACATGGAAAGAGATGGCAGACATCATAGAGGTCTCACAAGGCACACTCAAAATTGAGATAAATAGAAATGGATTTAAAGAGTACAAAGAACTTACACCAAAACTAAGTGAGACAAAAAACCTCTTTGGTGAAACTGTACAAAAAAAAATGATAGGTATAGGTTCCGCAGGTGTTACGCATCCACTTGAACTGAGTCTAAATGAGACACTCACATATGCCTCGCAGCAGACTGTTTTTGCAAGTACTATGATATTTACCGGTGTACAAAAGCTT
>DQSP01000226.1 GCA_015663215.1 Sulfurimonas sp. | reverse complement strand
GAAGCACAGTGTGAAATCTATTTTAAGTTATATTTAGCTTTAAACTTCTCAACTCTACCTGCAGCATCAACTATTTTTTCACTTCCTGTGAAAAATGGATGACATTCACTACAAATATCGATTCTCATCTCTTCTTTGTTTGACTTGCTCTCAAAAGTATTTCCACATGCACAAGAAACTTGGCAAGTTACGTAATCTGGGTGTATATCTTTTTTCATCGTTTTTCCTTAAGATGCTTGCATATCATAACAAGCTATGGGTTTTATTTGTGCGCAATTATACTGAAAGAAGTTTATTTTAAACTTAAAACAAACTCTTCTTTTACTTTAACATTATATTATCGAAATCCCCACCCGTTGTTATTAGATAATCAACTGACAACAAAATATTGTCAGGTTCAAATTGTTGGATAGCCTCTTCTATATTTAAATCATATGTTCGCCATTCTCTTTCAACTTCACCATTCATAGGTCCCATTTCAATACCCGGTTCAGGAAATGTTATAAATGCAACATCATTACCATAGTTTCTTATATTTGCAGCGATATTGCTATGATTGTAAAAATGCGTCCATATCACTCTTCTTACACCTTTTGTTGTTGTAACCCTAGCACCAAAAGCATAGTGACCACCACGAGCTTTATACCTTGTATTCAATGATAATATCTTTTGTGTATCATTATCTATAGTCAAATGATACTCTGATAGATTTCTCCAATAACCATCATCCGTTTTTTCCCAAGTAGCATGAAATCCTATACATCCCAAACTTCCTTCAAACCCAGGTAGATACCTTCCTATAGATCTTTGACCAGCGGTAGTAACCCAATCTGCCAGTCCATCTTCAGCATCTTCATAAAGAGTAGGAGGCAAGATAGCAGGTATAACTGAAAATGAACCTGTCGCTTCTAAAGCAAAAGAGTTATTGAAAAATGCTCTAACTTCGTAGTTTCCTACAGGAAGAGCATCCAATACTATGTTGCCATTTATAGCACCATTTGTATATCTCCATGAGAGAACATTGCCCCAGTCATTGTTTGAATCCACTGGATAGATACCGACCCAGTCATTATTGTTACCTGCCATATTGGATAGGGTTACCTCTATCGCTTCTCCTTCTGTAAATTGCTCTTTTGAAGTTTGTATTGCTGTATTTGCAACTGCGCCACCACCAACTGAGAAAGTACCTGTCGCTTCTAGCGTAAAAGAGTTATTGAAAAATGCTCTTGCTTCATACTCTCCTTCTGGAATGCCATTGAGTGATAGATTTCCATTTACAACACCATTTGTAAACTTCCATGAGAGAACATTACCCCAGTCATTATTGTTACCTGCCATATTGGCTAGTGTTACGATGATTGTTTCTGCTGCATTATAGTTCTCTTTTGAAGTTGTTATTGTAGCATTGGCTACTGCTCCTTCTACTGCTGAAAAACTATCGCTAGCTTCTACCGTAAAAGAGTTATTAAAAAATGCTCTTACTTCATAGTTTCCTGTTGCAATACTGGCAATACCTATATCTCCATTGACTATGTCACCTGTCCATTTCCAAGCTACCACATTGGCCCAGTCATTATTTGAACCTACTGGATATATCCCTATCCAATCATTATTTCCTACCATATCTGCTACTGTAAATGTCATGGTTTGACCTCTATTGTAGTTGTCCTGTTGTGATGTTATCGTTGCCGCTTGTACGACAGCTGTCAAAAGTAGTAAACTTAGAATATATCTAAACATTTTATTCTCCCTAGGTATTATCAAATTTAATTTAAACTAATTTTATAGTTATATAACATAATTTTAAGTTAAATTTTATATTTTATGTATCATACATGATTTTATTTATTGGTCTTGGGAAAATTTTACACAATTAACGTAGAAAAGGTAGGATTATGAATACTAGAATTTAATTAATGAATAAAAAAACAGCAGACTTATTAAAAAGTCCACTGCCATATAGGGGAGGGGAACCATAATTATAACGAAATTATATTATTAAATCAAGTATTTTGACGCAAAAGTAACCGCTGCTGTCTCACTTTTAAGTATAAAATCCGTTTTTAGACCTATTTTTCTCATAGAGGATAATTTTTCTCTCTCATTGTCAGAAAATCCACCCTCACACCCTATCATGATAGTATGCACATCACGCACATCACTATCACCACCAAAATCCACCACAGAAAAATCAGGGTACTGTTCCATCACTTCATCCAAAGATCCGAGAACTTCAAGCTCCATCAAGTCACTTCGACCACTTTGCTGGCAAGAGTTTATCAGTATCTTTTTCATCCTCCCTAAATCAGGCTTAAAATTTTTCTGGCTTCTATCACAGTAGAGAAAACTTATCTTTGAAAGACCGATTTGATTTAGCATAGGAAGGGTTTTTTCGATGACTTTGATATCGATGACGCACCAGAGGATGTGCAAAAACGCACCTGATGACTTCTTATCATGATAGCACTCTATCATGATAAGTTCTGCTTGCTTCTTTGCGATACTTTCTATCTTGTAGTTATAAACATTACCATCTTTTAGATTGCGAAAAGAAAGTACTTTCCCCTGTTCAAAGCGTCTTACTTTAAAAAGATACTTGTGCTCTTCCCCTGTTATAGTAAGTGTTTTTTCACCCGCCTTTTCACTATAAAGAAACTGCATATGTCACAGCTGAAAGAATCACTATCAAGACAAGGTCGATGATATACTTGCGTTTTGCATAGGCTTTAAAAATCTCTTGAGAGAGAGCATCTTTGATATGCGTTAGTTTATAAGCGATATGCTCTTTCACCGTTGTTACTATCATGTGAAGTACCACAAGTACCATAACGTACACTGTCCATAACACATCAAACTTTGCCACTGCCATCACAACAAGACCTGTAAAGAACAGTGAACCTAAGGTTGCTTTATAGAACAAACTCAGCTGTTCATACTTGATAGAAAATGGTTTAAACTCTTGTTCCTTAGAAAAATGCCACACCAACAACAACAATAGCAACAAAATGAGAAATATTGAACCCACATGAAGCATTATAGCCATAGAAATCATACCTGCCATACAGTCCACTCCGATTTTTGTCGATATTATAGCAAATAGAGTTGATAGTTGTCGTATGGCATACACTCTACTACAAAAGCAAATCATGCTAACCAGACTTTAGGCTTACTTGTTCGCAGAAAAATGTTATCCAAAAGAGTATGCATTCTTAAAAAAATAATATTTTTAATTGGAATAAAATTTGCTTAAATATATTATAATTAGCTTTATTAGGAATAAATCATGATAAATAAAATACTAGCTTCAATACCTTTTCTTTTACTCTGTGTAGTAAATTTACATGCTTGGAAAGTTGAAAAAGCTGGCACTACCCAATTGAAACTCGATGACAGTGGAAATCTAGGTATAGATACAGCAAACCCCGGACAAAAACTTACAATCCACCAAGGCAACATAGAGATAGGCCATTCAACAGAAGCAAACAAACATGGCATCATATACAACGGCTCTCTTCCCTTTATGCATGACTTTAAAAATACTAACACTAACGGAGGAAATACTTTTGTTGATTTATCTGTAGAGAACCTAGTAGGAGATTCAGGTAACTATTTAGCTAATGGTGAAACAAAAAAAACTGGAGATTCTTGTATTTATATAGGATCTACGTCTAGCGCTAAAGTAGATGGAAGCAGCAATGAAATTGTTGTCACTACAAATGCTGTTGGTGGTGGTAGCAATACCGTAACTTTGGGAAACTCAGACACAACAACTATAACTGTTCTTTCAGATGAGAGAGATAAAAAAAATATAGTTGACAATACACTAGGTTTAAACTTCATAAATAAAGTCAAAACAGGTAACTTTAAGTGGGCTACTAGAAAGGATAACTTAAAATCATTGGTATGTCAAGATCATCCTTACTCAGATATCTGTATAGAACCTGTTAACGTAGTTTTTAAATCATGAAAAAGCTGTTTAACTCTGTTTTATTTTTGTTATTTTTCACTCTCTATGTAGAAGCTCAAGAGCATGACTACTTTATAACAACATGGACAACAACTTCAAGCAATGAAACTATCACCATTCCTATGATAGGAAGTGGTTATGATGTTGACTGGGGTGATGGAGTAACTGAAGATGGATTGAACGGTGCACTGACACATACTTTTACTTCAGCAGGAAATCATACTGTTAAGATATATCACCCAACTCCACAGATACGATTTAACAATAATGGAGACAAAGATAAGATCATCTCTATCGACCAGTGGGGTACAGGTGCTTGGACTTCTATGCATAATGCTTTTTATGGTTGCTCTAATTTAAACGGAAGTGCTACTGACACTCCTGATTTATCATCTGTTACTGATATGATAAATATGTTTTATTTTGCTACATCTTTTAATCAACCTATTAATGACTGGAATGTTAGCAATGT
>DQSP01000045.1 GCA_015663215.1 Sulfurimonas sp. | reverse complement strand
TTCCTTTTTTACTTTTTCTTCTTTATCCGACTTGTCTTCAAACATCCAAGCAAGTGGGTCATCATTTTTAGTCTTTTTTGTTTTGTTGACATCTTTTTTCTTCTCTATAAGTGGTATAAACGGTTTAATAGAAGGAAGTGGTTCTATTTTTTGTTTTGGTGGTGTCTTAGGTTTAGTTTTTAGTTTAGGTTTGTTTAGTTTTGGGGTCTTTTTAGGTTTTTTTGGCTCAAACTTTACTGGGGGCTTCACTATCTTTTTTAGCTGTTTGCCCTTAGGCATTGGTGGTGCCATTTTTTGAGGTTCAGGCTTGTTTTTAGTGAGTCCAGATTCTTTATACTTTTTTGGGAGTTCTTTAAGACTTATTTTTATCTTTCGTTCTTCTTGTTTGGGTTTTTTCACTTCAGGAGAGAGTGTTCCTAAAATCCAAAAAAGTAAAAGAAAGAGTAAGTGGATAAGAAGTGCAACAAAAAGAGCAAAAGTAGATCTATTCAAAGAAGTTCCATATAGTTTAATTTTTTATTGATTATAGCAAATCAATATTAATACTAGTTAGATATAATAAGAAAAATATTTATAAAGGTCATTACACATGAGTACACAGGCATCAATAGAAGCATTCAAAGAGGCACAAAACTTAATCCCAGGTGGTGTAAATTCACCCGTTCGTGCGTTTAGCAGTGTTGGTGGTACACCTATCTTTATAGCAGAAGGTGAGGGTGCTTATCTTAGAGATATAGATGGAAATAAATATGTTGATTATGTTCAGTCTTGGGGTCCACTTATCTTTGGGCATAGAGATGAAAGTATAGAAGAAGCTGTTATAAGTGCAGTAAAACACGGTCTCTCTTTTGGTGCTCCAACACAAGCAGAGACAGATCTTGCAAAACTTGTCATTAACTTTTTTGATTCTATAGACAAGGTGCGTTTTGTATCTTCAGGAACTGAAGCTGTTATGTCGGCTATCCGTTTAGCTCGTGGTTTTACTCATCGTGATGATATAGTTAAATTTACAGGTTGTTATCATGGACATTCAGACGCCCTTTTAGTTGAAGCTGGTTCAGGTGCAGCAACTTTTGGAAACCCATCTAGTCCAGGTGTTCCAGCAGATTTTACAAAGCATACGCTTCTAGCAGAGTACAACAACATCGAGAGTGTCAAAAAATGTTTTGCAGACTCTAAAGATATAGCCTGTGTTATCATCGAGCCAATAGCAGGAAATATGGGACTTGTTCCAGCTGATAAAGAGTTTTTACTCTCCCTACGTAAACTTTGTGATGAAAACGGCACACTACTCATTTTTGATGAAGTGATGAGTGGTTTTAGAGCTACCATAAATGGTGCCGAGAGTATCACAGGTGTAACTCCTGACTTAGTTACACTTGGAAAAGTTATAGGTGGTGGTATGCCAGTGGGTGCCTTTGGTGGTAAACGCGAGATCATGGCACAGCTTAGTCCTGAAGGTCCAGTATACCAAGCAGGAACACTCAGTGGAAACCCTGTTGCTATGGCAGCAGGCCTTACTGCACTTACAAAACTCAAGAAAAATTCTAGAGTGATGGCAGTTTTACAAGCAAGAGCTGAAACATTAGTCTATGGTATGCAAAAAGTTGCAGCATCATTTGACATACCAATGCAAGTAAATGTTAGAGGAAGTATGTTTGGTTTTTTCTTTAATGAAAATCCTGTAAAAAACTTTGCAGATGCAGCCAATAGTGATGCTGTAATGTTCGCAAAATTTCATGCAGGAATGTTAAAAGAAGGTTTCTACTTCGCATGTTCTTTATATGAAACAGGATTTATCTCAACTGCAACAACGGATGTGATGATAGAAGATACTATAAAAGCAGCATCTAAAGTACTCGGAGCAATTAAAAATGCTTAACACTGACAATAAAGAGAATGAACAGGGTGAAAAAAAACCACGAATAAAGCCTATTATAGAAGCGGCTGATGGTCTTTCCCTTGGAATTTCTATGGTAGTAGCTGTTTTAATGGGTGTAGGAATTGGCTGGTTACTTAAAAGCTTAACTGGTACAGCTTGGACTTTTTGGATAGGTGTAGGCATAGGTATAGCTGCTGCAATACTTAATGTATATAAGGCATATGCAAAAGAGTATAAAGCTTACGAAGAGTTAGCAAAAGAACCGCGTTATGCGATAAAAAAACAGCTAGACGATGAGGACGATGATGAGTATTCTCAAACGAATTATTAGTACACTTCTTCTTTCAGAAGCACTAGTACTCTCTACAGCACTCTACTCAAAATCTTTTTTTATAAACACACAAGTTGCATTCCTTAGTTCGATGTTTGTGATAGTTGGAGCTTCTCTTGCCTATAAAAAGATGGTCATTACAAAAGTTGATGCTGAGGTTTATGAAGATGAGAGAGATTTACTTGATACTATCGAAGATCCTCATGGTTTGTACGACGAAGAAGATATTAATGAAGCACCTGCAGAAGAACTGGACTTAAAAACAATAGTAAAAGAAGAAAAAGCGAAAATAAAAACTTTTAGTGTAAAGAGTATGAAGCATGGTGCTCGGGGTAGTGTTTCTGTTTTTAGAATAGTACCGTATATATTTCTAGTATTAGGATTTATAGCTTTAGAAAATAATAATCTTCTTGATTTAAGTGCCTATTTACCATCGCTTTTTATAGGTATTGTAGTCGGCTCTTTAGTGTCTAAAGAGATAGCTGCTTAAGAGGTTATCATAGGAATATTTATAGTCAGACTAGAAGATATTTCTATATAAAAGTTGTTGTTTTCTGCGAGAGCTTTTAGTTCTGTACTCTGTTTTGTATCTATATTTTGAGCACTGATAGATATAGAAAATATGCTGTATTTCTTCCCATCAAATTTAATATGTTCTCCCACTCTATAAAAAACTTTGGTATCAATTGTTTCATTTTCTTGTACACACATATACATTTTGTTGAGAACTTTTATAAGTTTGTTTGAGTTTATTATTGTCTCAGGAATAGTTGGGTCATAAGATTTTGTATATATAATAGATGAACTAATACTATTGGTTGCGATGCAAAGATCAGTGATAGTAAAGATGTTCGTAAGTTCACCCTCTGGTTTATGAGTGTTTAGTTTGAATGAAGGTACTTGATAGAGTTTGATACCTATCTGTGCTTCATCAGTATACCCTACAGTTACACCAAAAAACTTATAACGTCCATACTCTAACTCTATAAAAGTAGTTTTAAAACCAAAGTTTACACTGGCATATACTTTTGCTAGTTCAAAAAGGGTAGAGGGAGCTGTTGCACCGAGGAGAAACTGAGCCTCAGAATTTGTAGAGATGATTTTCCCATTTTCATTAAATACTATAAAGGGGTTGTAATCATACTCTAACCACTGTTGCTCAAAAGTCATAAGTTAAAAAAACCTACTCTTCTATGTAGTTCTTAAGACGACGACCTACTTTAGGGTGTTTAAGTTTTTTGATAGCTGAAGACTCTATTTGACGAACACGTTCACGAGTTACACTTAACTCTTTACCGATTTCTTCTAAAGTTCTATCACTCTCATCATCCATAATTCCAAAACGAAGTTTTATAACTGCTTTTTCTCGCTCATTGAGTTGATCAAGTACAGTTTCAATTTGTTCACGTAAATCATCTTTAAGAATTGAATCAGCAGGTGAAACTGAAGTTTTATCTTCAATAAAGTCTCCAAAACGACCATCTTCTTCACTACCAATAGGTGCTTCAAGAGAGATAGGCTCTTTTGTGATTTTAATAACATTTTTAACTTTTTCAACTGAGAGACCAACCTCTTCAGCGATTGTATCAACATCAGGCTCTTTTCCATTTTCTTGGAGGTGTTTACGCATAATTTTATTGATACGGTTAATAGTTTCTATCATATGAATAGGAATACGTATAGTACGAGCTTGATCGGCAATAGCACGAGAGATTGCTTGACGAATCCACCATGTTGCATATGTAGAGAACTTATAACCTTTTTGGTATTCAAACTTATCTACAGCTTTCATAAGCCCAATGTTACCCTCTTGAATAAGGTCAAGGAAAGGAAGCCCACGGTTTGTATAGCGTTTAGCGATAGATACAACAAGACGAAGATTTGATTTCGCCATTTTAGTTTTACTTATCTCAGAGATGTTCTTACCGCGTTTAATCTGCTCTAAAATATCAAAAAGTTTCTCAGGTTCCATGTCAAAAGAGTTTTTACTCGCTTCTTTAGTCTGAACAAGTTTTTTTATTTCCATATATGTAGAAACCATAGTCGCTTCAGGAACCATGTTTGCGATATCTTCTTTGTTTAGTTCTTGAATTTTATTTACTAAAACACGGTGGTTTGCTTTGAGCATATCATTAAAAAGTGGAAGTTTATACTCAAGGCGTTTAAGTTCCTTGTCGTAACCATCATCACTCTTAAGTGCTGTCTCCATTGCTTTAACAAGTTCGTTTATAAGCTTAGAAGTTGGACCGAGATCTAATAGCTTTTCTTTAAGTACAGCTTTTTTGAAAGTTACACCTAGAAAATACCCGATAATCTCTTCATTTAGTTCACCATCAAGTGTCTCCGGTGCTTTCTCTGCAAGTTTTATCCACTCTTTTTTTGCTTTTTCAAGTGCTTTAAAGCTAGTAGAGACTTTTTCTACTCTTGTTTTATCTTTTGCAGTAA
>DQSP01000170.1 GCA_015663215.1 Sulfurimonas sp. | reverse complement strand
ATTATCATTCTCACTATCATTCTCATTATCTTCGCTTTGACTATATGATTGGATTAAAGATCCTGTAGTCGATAGACTATGACAACTTGCGCATGCACGACCTTGATTGTGGCTATCGTCACTTCCTTCATCTTCATAGTCTAAGTCTCCATTCTCGTACTCATACTCACCCTTCAATGTTAAAAGTTCATCTTTTATGGAGTCTAAATCGTATGACTCAGTCGAAATACTATCAAGTTCATCCTCCACATCAGCATCGGTTTCAAGATGTTTTAGAGCATTGTTATTTAATAGCACGATATCATCCATTAAATCTTTCTCTACTTGCTCATTATCGTGGGTATCATTATCACGATAAAATTGATAAGTAGTATGCACTTCATCAGAAATGTTGAGATCTAAAAGTTTTAGATTGTTGGAATCTTGCAGGTTTGTAATATTATTATCTTTTACATATTTATATGCAATATTAGAGATAGCTTCGATTTCTTTAGAAGTAGATGGTGTTTTACTTATTATATCTGCCATACTTAGATTTAAATCAGCTGCTATTTTTTCTAACTCTACTTTAGTAGCAGGATTTGAAGCAAGTGCAGTTGCTATAGTGATAACACTTCCTGCTGTTGTTGTAAGATTTAAATCATTTACAACATCACCAATACTTATTACACCATCTCTATCCATGTCTATGACACCACCTATAGCTATAACTGGATAAACAGGTGCTATAGCGAATGTATACTTTCCACTTCCAACATCAGTTGCTCTTTGTCCATTAGCATCTACAACAGTTGCTTTTAGAATTGGTCCACGCTCTACAGTAAGTGTTGTCACTCCGCTAGCTATAGTATCTGTACTAGTACTAGAACCACCTCCACAACCACTTAGTAATATACTTGCAACAGCAAGACTAATTAATGTTAATGTTCTCATAATAAACCCCTTGAAAATTTAAATTATGTAACTTTAATATACTTTTATGAAGAAAGGATGAAGATTAAAAGAATTTTATGAAGTTTTGTTAATTTTATAGCCTACACCACGAACAGAGAGAATAAAATCTTTTTTTTGAAGTTTTTTACGAAGATTTTTAATATGTACATCAATAAGGTTACTATGTTTAATAGAGTAATTATTTTTATTTATATGCTCGCTAAGCTGATACCTTGTTAATACTTGATTCGCATTATTCATAAAAAATTCTAGTAAATCAAATTCGGCTGTTGTTAGTTGACATCTAATACCTGATACAAAGGCTTCTCTCAATTTGAGATCTAGCTTCACATCATTTATAATAATAGTCGTAGTCTTTTCAGATGTTTCACGTCTAAGAAGTGCTCGCATTCTGGCTAAAAGTTCTACAGAAGAGTAAGGTTTACATAGATAATCATCTGCCCCGCTATCAAGAACTGACACCCTATCATCTATCTCTGCATTTGCTGAGAGCATTAACACTGGAGTTTTAATCTCAAGTTTACGAATTTCTTTTAAGAGAGTAAGTCCATCACCATCACCAAGGTTCCAATCAAGAAGTATCAGTGCATAATTATTTTCATCTATAAGAGTCTGTCCCTCTTTATAGCCAGAAGCAATGTCACAATTATATTTTTCAACTGTAAGGAGTTTCACTAATTGCTTTGCTGTTAAACTATCATCTTCAACTATTAAAATATTCATAAATACATTATAGCAACAATTTATTACAATACATATGATAATATAGCAACTTATTAATCTAAAACTTATTTAAGGAATCCATATAATGCTATGCGGAATAGATGAAGCAGGTCGTGGACCTATCGCTGGAGATTTAGTCGTTGCTGGATGTATTTTTAAGCACAATACTAAGATATCTGGACTCAATGACTCAAAAAAGATTAGTGAAAAAAAACGATATGAACTTTTTGAAGAAATATTTCCAAATACTCTTAACCATATAGTAGTTATCTCCCCACAAGAAGTAGATGAGTTTGGTATATCAAAATGTATGACAAAAGCACTGCTTCAAATCAAAGAGCACCTAAACACCGACTCTTATCTTTTTGATGGAAATACTACTTTTGGTGTCGAAGGTTTAGACACCATGGTAAAAGCTGATAGGAAAGTTCCAGAGGTTAGTGCAGCTTCCATACTTGCAAAAGTCACTCATGATAGAAACATAATCCGTGATGCAAAAAAATATCCTGAGTATGGATTTGAGAAACATAAAGGTTATGGTACAAAACTTCATGTCGAGATGATAAAAAAGTTTGGGTATTGCCCTATTCATAGACGGAGTTTTAAGCTAAAAGCACTCCAAGGAACACTTTTTTAAAAACCTAACACTCTATCTATTAGCCAATATGCAGAACACATTCCTATAAAGTAGGGTATTAGTTTTCGTAAAATGGTATCTAAACGCGGTGTATACTTTCTTAAAATATATAAAACTGATGCAGCACATAGTATAAAAAGGAGTTGTCCTAGTTCTATACCTACATTAAATGCGAGTAAAGATAAAGGTATCTCATCTTGAGGTAGTCCTATGTTTCTTAAGGCACTTGAAAAACCAAAGCCATGTAATAGTCCAAAGATAAACGCCACAACTGCTATATGCTTTTTAGTAAAACTCTCTTTTTGACTTACTAACTCTCGTGCTAAAAATAGTATGCTTAAAGCTATCATTGCTTCGATGTAAGCCACCCCAACACTTACAATACTAAATATACTCAGAGCCAATGTGATAGAGTGAGAAAGTGTAAACGCGGTGATTGCAAATAGTAGTTGTTTCATTTTTGTAGCAAGTAGTAGTAAAGCTAACACAAAAAGAAGATGGTCGTAACCATTTAAAATATGGTAAAAACCTAGTTCTAAGTACTCAAAAAAATAATTCAGACTTGAACTCTTTTGACTTATATGTATGAAAGGTGTTCTTGCTCTTAAGAGAGAGTTTATCACAAGAGAATCTTTTTCATAACGAATGAGTACTCCTCTATCTTTTGAAAGTAGTCCATCTATCCAAATTCGTTTCTCTCTTAGTCCACCTTCTCCACACCATAGAGTATACTCATCTATGATAAAGCCATTCACTATTTTTCGTGGTGTCTCAGCTATTTTCTCACAGCCAAAAGGGTACCTCACAACTATATCTTTGCCCTTTTTATCTGAGAGTGGTTTTCTGTACACTACTGCTATCTTGTGACTTTCTAACTCTTTGAGCTCAATGTAGGAGAGTCCTGTTTGATGTGCTTCTAATGTAAAGATGAGAGAAAGTAGTAAAAGGAGTTTATAAAGCATAGTTTTGTAGTATCTCTTTGTATGCTTTTTTAATTATCTTATCTCTTTGCTCTTGGAGGTAGTCACTATAGACTCTGTCTTCTACTATGTCAAAACTATAAGGCTTCGCATTTGTTTTTTTACTTATAAAAACCAGATGCTGTCCATACTTTGAATGTACTCCCTTATGCCATGTATCTTTTTTTAATCCAAAGAGTTTTGAAGCGAAATATTTACCGAACTTCTCTTTTACCTCATCCTGTGTTATGTTTTCATATTTATTTGCCCCATCAAAAACATCACCCATATTCTCTGTCCGTTTTGGATCTATATTTATGTAGGTAGAAAGAGTGTACAAGGTATTCATATTATTCACTTTAGAAGAAAAATAAATATGCGAAAAACTAAGACTTTGTACTTTTGAGTAATCATCAATATGCTTTGTATAGTAATTAAATAATTCTACTTCACTTGGTTCTTTATACTCTACACTCCCAAGTAAAATAAACTCCATTTTCTCTATAAGTCTATTTGCAATTTGCATATCGTTTTTATATAGTTCTAAAGCGATGGACTCTTCTAAGAGAACTTTTTTTCGCTGCTCATCTTGAATATAAAGCTCTATCTCTTGTCCGTAGTTTCTCTTAAGTACTTCAATCTCATAAGAAGAGAGTTTTATCTCTATCTTACTTTGAATAGTAGTGTCATCCTCAGTGCTATTTGCATAGTAAAGGTAAAGAATGAACCCTAGTAGTAAAAAGACAACTAAAGGTTCTTGAACAATTTTTTGTAAAATTTTTATCATTCCTAAGTATATTAGCAGTATAATAAAAGCATCATTAAAAAGGAGATTCATATGGTATTAGTAACAGGGGGAGCTGGTTATATTGGCTCACATACTTGTATAGCATTAGATGAAGCTGGGTTTGATTTTGTAGTATTTGACAATCTTTGTAACTCTTCACATGAGAGCCTTAGACGAGTAGAAAAAATTATAGATAAAAAAATTAAATTTATGCAAGGCGATATTCGTTCTAAAGAAGATATACAAAATGTTTTTCAAACATACGATATAGACTCTGTCATACATTTTGCTGGGCTTAAGGCAGTAGGTGAATCAGTAGAACAGCCACTAAAATACTATGACAACAATATCAATGGTACACTTGTTCTTCTTACGGTTATGCAAGAGTACAAGTGCAAGAAAATAGTCTTTAGCTCTTCAGCTACTGTATATGGTGACCCGCATACTACTCCTATAAAAGAAGATTTT
>DQSP01000223.1 GCA_015663215.1 Sulfurimonas sp. | reverse complement strand
TTAACTGTGTCGTTGCAGCTGAGAAAAAAGGTGTAATGGTGGAGTTTGACATAAAAGTTGCTCATGCACCAGCAATCATAATAACACAGCATGATGATGTACTTGATGCTGCTATCGATATAGCCATCGATAAAGGTTCAAAAGCACTTCGTAGACTTCACGATAAAGTAGTAGATCACAAAAATACTTCAGTTAAAGACTTAGAAACTCTTGACACTTAACTTAATAGCATATGCCCATTTTTTGGGCATATACTCCTCTTCTATATAAGGAAACCCGCTTGAGATTTATTTTTACACTTTTTTTATTTTTATCAAGTATGGCATATGCCATAGAGATAAAAGAAAATGATTATTCAGTTCGTATCTTTGGTGGAGCTTCTTCTGCAAGTGATTTTGACCAACTTTATACTTTTACAGGGTTAAATACTAGCTCCTATGGTACTAATGTTTATGGAACTGACATAGGCTATAAACTTGTTGAAAACTTATGGGACTTACCTTTTGATATTTATGCAAAAACAGGTTTAGCTTACTTTGATGAAAATGGACACCAAGCAGATTTTTTAGAACTGACTTTATATATTAAACTCATTTATAAACTTAATGCTTTTGGAAATCAGTTTCGCTTTGGTATAGCTGAGGGTGTGTCTTATGCAGACTCTATTCCTTGGACTGAAAAACAAGAAGCAATACGAGAAAATGATAATCAGTCCAATTTTTTAAACTATATGGAAATCACATTTGACTTTGATATGGGAAAACTTATTCGTGTTAAAAGTATGGAAAATTATCATCTTGGATACCTCATAAAACATCGTTCTGGAGCAAAAGGAACATATGGTGGAGTGTATGATGGCGGTTCAAACTACAACTGTGTTTATGTTGAGAAAAACTTTTAGGGATTATGATGAAATATTTACTACTGTTATTACTGACACTCACATTAAGCGCACAAAATGACTTTTCTGTAAGGCTCTTGTATGGAACTGCGACAGATAAAGCTCTTGGTGATGTACTTGTAGGGGATTTAGGTTCTTATCCTGAAAGCCTTAGTGTTACAGCACTTGATATGGGTTACCTCATTAATAAAGACACTTTTGATGTCCCTGTAGATATCTATGTGAAAGCGGGTCTTGGACAGTTTGATGAAGGTGCTTATTCGAATGTTAATGAGTTAGTTGTTTATGTAAAAGCACTTTACAATCTTGATTTTTTGCAAAACCGTATTCGTTTTGGACTTGGAGAGGGCTTTTCTTATACAAGTGATATTATACGAGTAGAAAAACTTGAGGCTCTCACAATAACTGATGGCAAAACATCTCAATTATTAAATTATTTAGATGTCACCATTGATTTTGATTTTGGAAAACTTATAAGATACAAACCACTAGATGAAACATATATTGGCGTAGCACTTAAACATCGTTCAGGCATCTTTGGTCTTATTAATGGTGTCACTAAAGGTGGCTCAAACTACAATTCTATATATATAGAAAAAAACTTTTAAGGAACTCTCTATGTATGAATGGATACTCTGGTTTCATGTTATCTCTTTTATCTCTTGGTTTGCGGTGCTTTTTTATCTGCCACGACTGTTTATCTATCATACAGAACATAAAAAAAATGAAGGTTTTGTAAAAGTTGTAAAGATTCAAGAGTATAAACTCTTTAAGTATATAGGTGTGCCTGCAATGTGGACTACAGTACTTACTGGCTCATATCTTGTATATGAAATAGGTTTTGCAGGAAACGCTTGGTTACATGCGAAGCTTCTTTTTGTTGCTATTTTAATAGCTTACTTTTTTTCGATGAATTTTTATAGAAAACAGCTAGAAAATGATGAGTGTCAAAAGAGTGGAAAGTTTTTTAGAATGTATAACGAACTGCCGACTATACTTATGATGCTTATAGTCGCGATGGTTGTGTTAAAACCTTTTTAATCTACAAGAGAAGAAGTAAGTTTTACTTCTCCCCCTTTTTCTTAGCCTTAAAGAGTAGCGGTGTTCCCGTAAAGTTAAAGGCCTCACGCATTTTGTTTGTAAGATAGCGTCTATATGTAAAGTGAAGACCACTTGGTTTGTTCATAATTATAGCTATCTTTGGTGGGCGTGTTTCATACTGCGTTGCATAGTAGATACGGATAACCTGACCACTTACACTTGGAAGAGTATGACGACGAAGTGCTCTCTCTATTACTTCATTTACCTTACTTGTAGAGATACGTTGAGAGTAATTTTCATTTATCTCTAAAATCATATCGTGAAGTTTATCAACTCTTTGATGTGTTAAAGCAGAAAGAGTCAGTATTGGAGCATAAGAAAGAAACTTAAATCTATCACGAATTTCTACAATAATTTTGTCATGATCTTCGCGTTTAGAGATGTCCCACTTGTTTAATACGATAATACAAGCTAAACGGTTACTATCAACAAGCCCCGCTATCTTCTCATCTAGGTCCAAAAATGGCTCACTTGCATCTAAAACAACAAGTGCCATATTTGAGTTTTCAAGCATTTGAGTTGTACGCATTAGTGCATATTTCTCGATGCCTAAAATCTTTCCACGACGACGAAGTCCTGCGGTATCTACAAAAGTAATCTGCTTATCTTTGTACTGAACTGTCTCATCAATTGGGTCGATGGTTGTACCAGCAACACTACTTACAACACAACGTTCTTCACCAAGAAGAGCATTAAGAAGTGAAGACTTTCCAACATTTGTACGACCGATGATGGCAATTTTTATATGGTTTATATCTTCTTCATTAAACTCTTTTATGCGGTCGTTATCTCCAAAAATAGAGTCATCTTTTATGACACCATCCATCTCATCTTCATCCCAGTAGGTGTAGCCATCATCATCGTGAGTATTTGAAAAGAACTCTTCATCGTCTATGTCTGATACTTCTTCTCTGACAACTTCAATGACTTCTTCATCTTCTTTTATAGTATCTTCTTCAGGGATTTTGTCTGCAACCCAGTCAAGAAGTTCTACTGTATTACGGTTATGTGCAACTGAAATACCAAAAATAGCATCTGTTCCAAACTCATAAAAATCCCAAAGATTTTCTTTCATTTTATCGTTGTCAATTTTATTAACAACTAGAGCCATATCTTTTCCCAT
>DQSP01000109.1 GCA_015663215.1 Sulfurimonas sp. | reverse complement strand
CTTTTATGACTATATGAGAAGTTTTTACTGCTTCTCTAAAATTCTTCACATTCATCCTAATCACTCCATCAAAACAAAACTCAATACTTTCATAGACTCACAACATACAAACAAAGACATCTCACTACTTTATCAAGCACTTTATACGGCTAAAACACTTCCTTATAAACTTCAAACACTTTTCTCTAGTTTAGGAGTTTCTCACCTCATCGCCATTAGTGGTTTTCATCTAGGAGTACTTGCAGGTGTTCTCTTTTTTCTCATAAAATTTCCCTATGCATATTTGCAAAAAAGATATTTCCCCTACAGAAGTGCTAAGGTGGATTCATTTTTCATCATAGTTAGCTTACTTCTTTTATATCTACTCTTTTTAGGTACTCCACCCTCACTACTTCGTGCGTTTGTTATGCTAGTTATCGGATTTATTTTATACGACAGAGGGGTAAAAATCATCTCTATGCAGACTCTCATCCTCACTCTATTACTTATCATCTCGCTTGCACCAAGGCTCATTTTTAGCATAGGTTTTTGGCTGAGTATGAGTGGTGTGTTTTATATATTTCTTTTTTTGATTCATTTTAAACACTTGAGTAAACTACTGCAGTTTGTGCTTATGCCATTTTGGGTATATCTACTTATGCTTCCCTACTCTCTTGCACTCTTTGGTAACTTTAGTCTCTACCACCCACTCTCTATCATCTACACTTCACTCTTTACTCTCTTTTATCCTCTCTCAATATTTCTGCATATTTTAGGTTTTGGAAATTTGCTTGATGCTCTTTTAGAGAAGTTTATCTATGTTGATACTCATGCTGTTTTGATTACTTATGAGTTGCAGTATTTAGTAGTTACTATTGTACTTTCACTTTTGAGTCTTTATAAAAAAAGTTTTCTTGTGCTACTTTTGCTCTATGCTTGCGCCTCTTTTATATATGCTATCTATAATGTAGCATAGTTTCAAGCCATAGATAAAGATAATCCACGAGACATATATCCACAAAAAGAGAAACATCACTATAGCAAAAGAACCGTACATAGTAGTGTAAGACTTGTTCATAAAAACATAATAAATAAAAGCATTTTTACTCACACTAAAGATGATAGAGATTATAAAAGAGCTAATGAGTGAAGCACGAGGGTTAATCTTCGCATTTGCACCAATCTGAAATATAAGAAAGAAAAGTGCCCAGATAATCACATAAGGAACAAGTGGCAAGATATTTAACCCTGAAGTAAGAGAGTTTGACGCCATAAGAGTTGCGATGTAGCCTGTTATGTAAAAAGATGCCCCAAGTGCCAAAGGAGTAAGTGTAAGCATTGTCCAATAGGTTGTGATAGACTCCCAAAGTGTTCGAGGTTTCGCATGAAATATCTTGTTCGCAATATACTCAAAGTTTTTGAAAAAAAGAAGTGATGCTACTAAAATCATAACGAAACCTATCATTCCCATTTTTGAAGAATTCTCCAAAAAAACATCAAGTTTATCCATAACAAGTTCAGAGTTTACAGGCATAAGATTTGAAAATATAAAACTTTTTATGCTCTCATAATGCTCTGCAAAACTAGGGAGTGAAGTCAAAATAGTCAGCATAATCAAAAGTAGTGGGATAATAGTAAAAATAGTATAAAAACTAAGACTAGCAGCAAAAAGTGTAAGCTCTTTGTCAATAAAGGTACTCACCCAAAACTTTACTTGTTTGTAAACTTGAGTGAGTTCGATTTTCATTTTAATCAAGACCCATTTTTGCAGGATTTAAAATATTGTTCGGGTCAAACGCCATCTTTATAGACTTAAAGAGATTCATTTCCTCTTCACTAAACGCCATGCGCATATATGGTGCTTTTGCAAGACCTATACCATGCTCACCTGAGAGTGTACCTCCAAGGTCAACAGTCGCTTGGAAAACCTCTTCTATTGCGAGGTAAGCGATTTTCACTTGTTCTGGATCTTTACCATCTACCATTACATTTGTATGTACATTTCCATCACCAGTATGCCCAAAACATGGAATACTTATATCATACTTTTTAGCGATTGCATTAAACTTGTCTAACAGTTCTGGTAGAGCAGCACGTGGAACAGTTACATCTTCGTTAAGTTTTTTACTTCCATATACGGTTATGGCTTGTGATGCATTTCTTCTAGCAAACCAGATGTCAGCTGCTTCTTTATCATCCTTTGCAATTCTAAACTCATTACAGCCATTTTCTTTAAATACTTTCTCAATTTGAGCGAGTTGAAAATCTAAATCATCTTCAAGGTTTCCATCAACATCAGTCACAAGCAGAGCACCCGCATCAACAGGAAGACCTTTAGAATGAACCTGTTCAACTGCACGGATAGTGAGATTGTCTAAAAACTCCATTGCAACAGGAGTAATCCCACTTGCCATTGTTTTA
The DNA here is from genome assembly GCA_015663215.1 of Sulfurimonas sp. Lineage (GTDB taxonomy): Bacteria > Campylobacterota > Campylobacteria > Campylobacterales > Sulfurimonadaceae > Sulfurimonas. The sequence continues at coordinate 556 of DQSP01000109.1, read as the reverse complement.
TAGACCGCTTCCATCGCTTCATTTACAGTTGGAAATATTCCTATCGCTGTTTTTGTCATCTTAGGTTTAGGAATCAAACGCAGTGTTATCTCAGAGAGAACAGCTAAAGTACCCTCACTAGCGATAAGAATACCAGAGATGTTATACCCAGCCACATCTTTAATAGTTCTCTTACCTGCTTTAATGATATCGCCATTTGGAAGCACTGCACGAGTAGCCATCACATAATCTTTAGTGATTCCGTACTTTGCAGCACGCATACCACCTGCATTTTCACTTACATTTCCACCGATAGTCGAATAATCCTGACTTGCTGGATCTGGTGGATAAAAAAGACCAACAGCTTCTACAGCACGTTGTAAGTCCATATTTATAAGACCAGGTTGCACTATGGCTACCATGTTTTTCATATCTATCTCTAAGATTTTATTCATATGTTTCTCAAAACCAAGCACAATTCCACCTGAACTAGGAAGTGCTCCACCCGTAAAACCAGAACCTGCCCCACGAGGAACTATAACTATTTTGTGTTCATTACAGTACTTGAGTATCGCTG
>DQSP01000017.1 GCA_015663215.1 Sulfurimonas sp. | reverse complement strand
TAACTACAACCTTAAAGTAAATAAAAAGCAAAAGAAATTAGCTTTAAACTTTGCTTTAAATGAGCATGCACAAAATGGTACTCTTTTTGTTGTTGATAACATTGAAATTGCATCTGGTAAAACTAAAGATGCAGCAGCAATGTTTAAAGCATTAGGTCAAAGAGATGTATTAATCGTGAAATCTTTATTAGATGAACCAACGTTTTTAGCTTTTGAGAACTTATCTCAAACTTACGTTATCGAATCTAATGAGTTAAATGCATACTTAGCTGCTAATTATCGTTCAGTAGTGATCGAAAAAGCAGTTTTTGAAAGCTTAACAAGTGAGGCTAAGTAATGGCTGATATTACAGATATTAAATCTATTATATATACAGAGAAGACTCTTGGTATGCAAGAAGATGGTGTTATTGTTGTTCAAACTTCACCACGTGTAACTAAGACAGGTCTTAAGGAAATTTTTAGAGAGTATTTTGGAATCGTTCCAAACAAGATTAACTCTTTAAATCAAAGCGGAAAAAGTAAACGTTTCCGTGGTGTACTAGGGAAGCAAAATGACTTCAAAAAGTTCTATGTAACTTTACCTGAGGGTGCACAAATCGAAAGTTTGGCGGTATAACATGGCAATTAAAACTTATAGACCGATAACTCCGTCTCGTCGTTTTTATACAAATGTTGACAGTTCAGATATTACGGCAAAACCAAGTGTTCGTTCATTACTTGTTAAACTTCCACAACATGCTGGTCGTAACAACAATGGTCGTATCACTTCTCGTCACCGTCAAGCTGGTGCTAAAAAGCAGTATCGTATTATTGATTTCAAAAGAAATAAATTCGATATTCCTGGTACAGTAAGTGCGATAGAGTATGATCCGTATAGAAACTGTCGTATTGCATTAATTACTTATGCTGATGGTGAGAAGCGTTATATTCTTCAACCAAAAGATTTATTCGTAGGTGATGTTATTGCTTCTGCTTCTGAAGGTTTAGATGTTAAACCTGGAAACACTATGAAGCTTAAAAATATCCCAGTGGGTACTTTGATTCATAATATTGAACTTAAGACTGGTAAGGGTGGACAAATGTGTCGTGCTGCTGGAACAAGTGCTCAAATTATGGGTCGTGATGGTAAGTATGTTTCACTGCGTATGCCTTCATCTGAAATGCGTTTAGTACTTGGAGAGTGTTTAGCTACTGTAGGTACTGTTGGTAACGAAGAGTTTGGTAACATTGTTATCGCTAAAGCTGGTCGTCAACGTCACTTAGGTATTCGTCCTCAGACTCGTGGTTCTGCTATGAACCCGATAGATCACCCACACGGTGGTGGTGAAGGTAAGACTAACTCAGGTCGTCACCCAGTTACTCCATGGGGTAAACCAACGAAGGGTGCTAAAACTCGTCGTAAGAAAGCAAGTGATAAGTTAATTATTACTCGTCGTAAACCAAATGCTAAAAGGGTAGGTTAATTATGGCTCGTTCATTAAAAAAAGGTCCATTTGTAGATGACCACTTAAGTAAAAAGATTGAAAAAGCAAGAGCTGAAGGTAACAAAAAGCCTATCAAAACTTGGTCAAGAAGATCTATGGTTACACCAGACATGGTAGGATTCACAATTAATGTTCATAACGGACGTCAATTTGTTCCTGTTCATGTTTCAGAGAACCACATCGGTTACAAGCTTGGGGAATTTGCTCCAACTCGTACATTTAAGGGCCATAAGGGCTCTGTTCAGAAGAAAGGATAGGTCGTGGCTAGAGCATTATTAAAATTTATTCGTGTTTCACCTATCAAATCTCGTTTAATTGCGAGAGAAGTTCAAGGTATGAATGCTGAAGAGGCTATGGCAGCTTTAGAGTTCACACCAAATAAAGCGGCAAAAATCATCTATAAAGTAATTGCATCTGCAGTTGCAAATAGTGGTATGGACGCACAAGAGTGTATTGTTAAATCTTGTCGTGTTGACAATGGTCCAGTTCTTAAACGTTTCCGTCCACGTGCTCGTGGTATGGCTTCAGGAATTAGAAAACCAACAGCACATATCTTAGTAATAGTGGAGGGTAAATAATATGGGTCAGAAAGTTAATCCTATTGGTTTACGTCTTGGTATCAACCGTAACTGGGAGAGCCGTTGGTTCCCTAACTTTAAAACAGCTCCTGCTGCTTTAGGTGAAGATCACAAGATAAGAACATTTTTAAAGAAAGAGCTTTATTATGCTGGTGTTGCTAACATCATCATTGAAAGAACAGTTAAAAGACTTCGTGTAACTATCGTTGCTGCTCGTCCTGGTATTATTATCGGGAAGAAAGGTTCTGATATTGAGAAGCTTAAGACTAATCTTCAAAAGCTTATTGGTAAAACAATTTCTGTAAACATTAAAGAAGAGAAGAAAGCTCAGACCTCTGCTCAACTTGTTGCGGAAAATGTTGCTACTCAGTTAGAGCGTCGTATCGCATTTCGTAGAGCTATGAAAAAAGTTATGCAAGGTGCACAGCGTTCTGGTGCTAAGGGTATTAAAATTGCTGTTGCTGGTCGTCTCGGTGGAGCTGAAATGGCTCGTACTGAGTGGTATTTAGAAGGTCGTGTGCCTCTTCATACTCTTCGTGCTAAGATTGATTACGGTTTCGCTGAAGCTCATACTACATACGGAATTATCGGTATCAAAGTATGGATCTTCAAAGGTGAGGTACTTACAAAAGGTATTCCTGCAGAAGTAGCTCAAGAGAAAAAAGAGCGTCGTCCAAAACGTGCTCCACGTGAAAAGGCTGAATAGTTATGTTAATGCCAAAAAGAACAAAATATCGTAAAGTAATGAAGGGTCGTAACCGTGGTTATGCTCGTTCAGGTTATAAATTAGCATTTGGTGATATTGCATTTAAAGCTGTAGAAGCTGGTCGTATTAACTCTCGTCAAATTGAGTCTGCACGTATCTCTGCAACTCGTCATATTAAACGTCAAGGTAAAATTTGGATTCGTGTTTTTCCTGCTAAACCATTAACTGCTAAGCCTCTTGAAACTCGTATGGGTAAAGGTAAGGGTGCAGTGGATCAGTGGGTTCAAAATATTAAACCAGGTCGTATCATATTTGAAATGGCTGGTGTACCAGAAGAGATCGCTCGTGAAGCATTAACTCTTGCTATACATAAGTTACCATTTAAATGTAAAATTATCACTGCGGAGATGAACAATGAAATATTCTGATTTAGCAGATAAAACAGTAGCAGAGCTTAATGCAATGCTTAAAGAAAGAAAAACAGAACTGTTTACTCTTAAGATTAAACAAAAGATGATGCAACTTCAAAACACTAGCGAACTTCGTATTGCTAAGAAAGATATTGCTAAGATAAATACTGCTATTGCTGCAGTAGCAAACTAAGGAGCCTGTTGATGACACATAAACGTGAAATTCAAGGTAAAGTAGTAACTATTGCAGGCGACAAAACAATCTCTATAGTTGTTGAGCGTCGTGTAATGCACCCACGTTACCATAAAGTTGTGAAGCGTTTCAAAAAGTACTTAGTGCATGATGAGCGTAATGAAGTTAAAGTTGGAGACGAGATTATTGCAATCGAGTGTCGCCCACTTTCTAAGACTAAATCTTTTAGACTTAAAACAGTTGTAACAGGAGCAAAATAATGATCCAAGGTTTCACTCGTTTAGTAGTAGCTGATAATACAGGTGCTAAAGAGATTATGTGTATTAAAGTGCTTGGTGGTTCTAAGCGTCGTTATGCATCAGTAGGTGACGTTATTGTTGCTTCTGTTAAAAAAGCGACTCCAACTGCTAAAGTTAAAAAAGGTAAGGTTGTTAAAGCTGTTATCGTTAGAACTCACAAAGAAGTTCAACGCGAAAATGGTTCATTAATTCGTTTTGATGACAATGCAGCTGTAATCCTTGATGACAAGAGAGAGCCAATTGGTACTCGTATTTTTGGCCCTGTTGGTCGTGAAGTACGTTATGCTGGTTTTATGAAAATAGTTTCTCTTGCGCCGGAGGTTGTATAGATGGCAAAGTTAAATTTCAAAAAAGGTGATACTGTAGAAATTATCGCTGGAGATGACCGTGGAACTAAGGCTACTGTTGTTGCAGTAATGCCTAAGAAAAACAAAGTTATCGTTGAGGGTTGTAAAATAGC
>DQSP01000267.1 GCA_015663215.1 Sulfurimonas sp. | reverse complement strand
TTCGGTTACAGAGGATAGTGAACATGCTTTTAACCACATATTAAGTGTTGCAAGCAATGTAGTGAAGTACTACGGTGCTGATAACATCAACATGAAGATTGTTGCTTACTCTAAAGGTTTGAAACTTCTTTATAAAAACAACAAAAGTACTGCAGCGAGAGTTGATGCCCTTATGCAGATAGAAGTAGAATTTATCGCTTGTGGTAACACAATGAAAACATATAAAGTAAAAGAAGAAGACCTGATTGAAGGCTCTGTAGTTGTAACTGCTGGTGTAGTTGAACTTTTAGAGAGTGTGAAGTCTGGTTGGACATACATAAAACCATAGGAAAAATAATGAAAAAAATAGTAATCGTAGCTATAGCACTAATGTGTTCACTAGCACTTCAAGCAAAAGGTGATTTACACTTAATCACTATAGAAAATAAAGCCGGAGCAGTTACTCCACTAAGTATAGAAGATGCTCTTGTAGCAAATGGTTTTGCAGTTGACCTTAACAGTGAAATGAACCTTCCATTTAACAAGCAGTTTAAAGAGACAAGTTTTAAAGTTTTTACACTGATGACATTTCATCACAACACTTTAGCACTTGAACTTGTAAAGAAGTACCCACAAGCAGGTGTTATGACTCCTATGGGTATTGGTATCTACCAAAGTAAAGACGAAGATACACTTCATATCTCTATTTTGACAGCTGAGGCTCAAGGAAAGATTTTAGATATAGAAACATCTATACTTACTAAGATAGAGACTGAGTTACTAGCTGTTTTTAAAAAGAGTTTCCCTACTGCAAAGTTTGCATATAGTGAAGATAGTTTAAAAGAGTCTCGCCAGCTTGTTACTCGTTATGAGATGGATTTAGATGGTGAAGACTGGGAAGAGGCAAAAGAGGAGTTTGAGATGACTCTAGAGGGTGAATTTGAGCCCTTTGGTTTTGTTATGCCATCGTTCCTTGACCTTAACGAAGAACTTACAAAAGAGGGAACTGTTGAGAGTCCTTATGACTTTTATGACACTTACTCTATCTGTAAACTAAAAGTTATCTATACAGTAGCAAAGTCTCGTCCTGAAGCTTCTGCGTTTGCACCTTGTACTACTATGGTATATAAGCTAAAAAGTGAAGATAAAATTGTTGTTGGATTTCCAGCTGTGTATAACTGGTTAAGTTCTGCGAAGATTAAAGACAAAGAAGCAGAAGCTGTACTGATGAAAGCACAAACTGACTTTGAGTCTATTTTAATAGGTCTTACTGAGTAATATCTTTTGAATCAATGAACTAAAGTTTTTTTTAAAACTTTAGTTTTGTAGCTTTAGGAACTTTTGTTCTTGTAGCTACTCTTCTATCTTCTTCCTCTACCACCGCCAGAGTTTCTTCCACCACTTGAGTTTCTATTGCCACCGTTTCCACGACTTCCACCACCACGAGGCTTATTTCTAGCTCCACGATTTCCACCCATATTAATTGGCTCTGCTTTTATGCTTGGATCTGGTTTAAAGTCTTTGAGCCATACTTTTGGTATGTCTTTTTTTATGAGCTTTTCTATACCTGCTAAAAATTCATCTTCATCAACACAGACAAGACTTATAGCCTCACCCTTGTTCCCAGCACGCCCAGTTCGTCCGATACGGTGAACATAGTCTTCACTTACATTTGGAAGTTCATAGTTTACAACATGAGGGAGTTGGTCTATGTCAATTCCACGAGCAGCGATGTCTGTTGCAACTAGAACACGGATATTCCCTGCTTTAAAGTCTGCTAGAGCTTTAACTCTTGCATTTTGGCTTTTATTACCGTGAATTGCAGCTGATGTGATGCCATCAGTCTCAAGCTGTCCACATAAACGATTTGCCCCATGTTTAGTACGAGTGAAAACTAAAACTTGTTGCCAATCACCCTCTTTAATAAGGTGTGTAAGTAGCTCGCGTTTACGAGTTTTATCTACATGGTAGATAGCTTGTTTTATGGTTTCACTCGAGGCATTTGTTCTTGCTACTTCGATAAGAGTAGGGGATTTTAAAAACTGTGTAGAGAGTTTTTTGATAGCATCTGAATATGTTGCTGAAAAAAGAAGTGTCTGTCTATCTTTTGGAAGTACTGCAATTACTTTTTTGATGTCATTTACAAAACCCATATCAAGCATTCTATCCGCTTCATCTAGGATAAGAAAGTCTACATGAGAGAGATTTATCGTTTTTTGTGAGATATGGTCTAGTAGACGTCCTGGAGTTGCTACAACTATATCTATACCCTTACGAAGAGCTACAATTTGTGGATTGATTTTTACACCACCAAAAATTACAGCAGACTTGTAGGATGTATGTCTTGCATAGGCTGCGATATTTTCTTCAACTTGGAGTGCTAGTTCTCGTGTTGGTGTTAAGATAAGTGCTTTTACTTGATGCTTCGAAGTTTGATGTTTTGCACGCAGAAGAAGTTCAAGCATAGGGAGTGTAAAACCAGCTGTTTTTCCTGTTCCAGTTTGTGCACCTGCTAGGATGTCTTTACGTTGAAGTATTACTGGTATCGCTTGTGCTTGGATAGGGGTTGGTTTAGTGTAACCTTGTTCTTGTATTGCTTTGAGGAGGAGTTTGTTTAGTCCTAAATCGTTAAATGTCATATTATTCCTAGTGTGTATTAATTGTATATTTACTTCATAATAGCATAATTTAGGCTTTAAATGGATATGATTTCATAATTAATATTCCAGGATACCTTATGTCAGAAAATCAAATCAATATAAAATCAGCAAATCACCGTATTTATCCATGTCAAAATGAGAAAAAAATAGCCCTTGTAAATAAACTCATAGAAGATAATAAAGAGCTCGACATAGTAGTTGTATGTTCTTCTGATGTAGAGACTTTAAAAGAAGCGATAGACTCTAAAGATGTAAGAGTTGTAGAAGATAGAGAACTTGTAAAAGATAAAGAGCTTAAATGTGAGTTTCTGATCAGCTACGATATGCCTGTAAAAGCCATCGTTTATATGGCAAGAGTATCTCGTGCATCTAAAAAAGCTGTAATGCTTTTAAATGAAAGTGAGCAGAGACTACTTCACTCCATAGAAACACTTCTTGGTCGTGCTATAAAACAAGAAGTTTTAGAAGAGTTTATGTACGAACTTCCTAAGCCAAAAGAGTTTGACCCTAAAGCAAAGAAAAAACTCACAAAATCACAAATAACTGAAATAGCAAAACAACGCCACGAAGATGCAACAAAATCTGATAAAACTATTGAGATGGAAAAACAGTGGGCAAAGAAGAAAAAAGAAGCAAACAAATATCTTGGCAATGACGAAAATGGTAAAGCAAGATTTTCAGGAAAAACTGGAGATAGAAACCATAAGTACGATGGAACTCCAAAAGCTAAATTTGGTGCACCAAAAGCTGGTGGTAAACGCATAAGTATCAAGGCTAGAAAACCTAAAGAGGATTAATCCTCTATAAGTTTAGCAACTCTCGTAGAACTTCCATGTTTTAAATATTTTCTTAATTCATGAGAGTGAGTAAAAAACTTCTCTCTATCGTACTCTTTAAAAGATTTTATTAGATTTTCAACTGAGACCTCTTCTTGTAAAAACTCAGGATGAATACTCTCTCCCTTAAACTTCTTAAACATGATATTACTAAGTCCTACATCTTTTATATTAAAAAGTTTTGCCCCTATGAAAAAGTCTAGAGGTTTTGCTATGTAGGTTAGGATAAAAGGTACTCCTATGATGGCAGCTTCAAGTGTAGCAGTTCCACTACATATGTAAGCAAAGTCAGACTCTAGAAGTGTTTTGTGGGCTTCGTATGAGATGTTTATATCTTTTATATCTCCGTAGAGTTCTGCTATCTCTTCTTTACTAAAATGTTTGGGTATGATTAGAGTCGCATTTATATCGAGCTCTTTGATAAGCTCTAAGTAGATAGGCATAAGCTTTTTTATCTCACCCTTACGACTTCCAGGCATAAACGCGACATCTTTTACCTCTGAGTTTATAGAACTCTTAAACTCTTTTATCTGGTCAAGTAAAGGATGCCCTACATACTCTATGGGTGTATCATCAGGGTAATAACTCGGTTCAAAGGGAAGTATGGAAGCGAGTTTATCTATAGTACGAGCGAGAACAGGTATGCGTTTTTTCTTCCAAGCCCAAGCTTGAGGTAAGATGTAGTAGATTATCTCTTTATCTGGATACTTCTTTTTTATCTTTTTTGCTAATGGCAGGTTAAATCCTGAGGAGTCTATGAGTAAAACTTTATCTGCTGTCTCGGCTAAGTCCACCATCTCGTCTGCAAGTTTAAAAAAGTAGCGAAGTTTTTTCAGTGCATCTACTATACCCATGATAGCGAGACTCTGTAAGTCAACTATGGGTTTACCTAAATCTTTGTCAAAAATACCTAAAAGTTCTACATCACCTTTAAACTCTTTTGTCAGAGAAGTGAGGTGAACATTTGCAGAGTGTTCTAGTGCAGATACTAAAAGTTTCATGAGCCACCATCCCCGTAGTTTTCATAACTATCATCATAACTTTCAGCATTCTCGACATCTACATAGTCTATAAAATAAGTAGTGAGGTTATCTATATCCTCATCACTTAAATCTACTGCAAAAGTTATCATCATCTCTTGTTGTTGGCTATCTGCCTTCCCCTCTCTAAAGTGTTTGAGTTTATAGGACATGTAACCCTTGGCACGGTTGGCTAAACGCGGGTAGCGATGGATACCTTCTAGTTTATGACCATGACAGGAGTAGCAAGCATGAGAGATATAAAGGTTTTTACCCTTTTCATAGGAAGTCTCTGCTAAAATTGATGTAAATGTTAAAAATACTAGTAATATGAAACGCAAACTAAGCCTTATTGATTTATAATGCTACTATTATATCAAAGGTGGCTTAAGTATGATTATAAAAAATGCAATTGTTTGTGATGCGGATGGAGAGAGAAGAGTTGATGTTCGTTTAGAAGATGGATTTGTAACTGAAATAGGAGCTTCTTTAGATGGAGATGATATTTTTGATGCTAAAGGTGCTTATCTTTTACCCTCTTTAGTAGATACAAATGTAAGACTTCTTGATTCCACTCTTAATGCCAAAAATATTAAAGCTATATCAGAGGAAGCTATGAGAGGTGGAGTAGGGCACATAGTCTTAAACGCAGACTCAAATCCTAGCATAGATACGGAAGTCGTTTTAGAGTTTGCACAACATGGAGTAGCATCAGCCAAAGGTGCTAAGGTAGACTTGATGCTTAACACTTTGAAAGAAGATAGTACACTCTCAAACATTGCCATACTACTTAAAAAAGGTGTAGTCGCACCCTATATGAGCACTATAGCAAAAAATGATATAGCCATCAAAATTGCCCAGTATGTACAGATGTATAAGGTGACACTCTTTTGTAAGGCAGAAGATAACTCTCTCATAAACGCAGGGGTAATGCTCGATGGCGATGTAAGCTCAAAACTAGGTCTTGCAGGGGTTCCTAACCTGAGTGAAGTACTGCATGTTTCCCGTATGATAGAAATAGCTCGTCATTATGAGATAAAGATATTGTTTAAAGCTATTGCTAGTCCGCGTTCTGTGGCACTTATACTCAAGGCTAAGGAAGAGGGTGTAGAGGTGAGTTGTGAAGTTTCTATCCATCATCTTACATCTTGTGATGAGGCTTGTGAGGGTTTTAACACATTAGCAAAACTAGACCCACCACTTCCAAGTAGGGATGATATGTTACTGCTTCAAGAAGCTCTTAA
>DQSP01000093.1 GCA_015663215.1 Sulfurimonas sp. | reverse complement strand
TTCATGGCAATTTGTAGAACGACAACCTTACTTAGTAGCACAAACACAAACTTCTATGCGCATAAAGTGGCAAACTCCTGAGCCAGAAATAGGAAAAATCGCTTATGGTAAAACTCCAGACACTTTGACAAATGTTTTAATTGAACCAACTACCTCTAAAAAACACTCCATCACCATACCTAGACTCAAAGAGTGTACAAAGTACTACTATAAAGTGATCTCTACTTCACTTAGCATTGACAACAATGGTAGGAGCTTTACAACACTTTGTCAGCAAAAAGAGAAACAAAGACTCTGGGTCATTGGTGATAGTGGGCAAGTTGGAGCAAATCAAAAAGCAGTATATGCACAGCTCTACAAGTACATAAAAAATGACTATAACGAGTTAGATATGTGGTTACTATTAGGGGATAATGCCTACTCAAGTGGCACACAAAAACAGTTTAATAAAACACTTTTTCAACCATACTTAGAGCTAGTTAAACGCTACACACCATGGGCAGTTGCAGGAAATCACGACACACGCCGTTGGGCTTTTTATGATCTCTTTGACTTTCCGAGTAAAGGTGAGGCTGGAGGTGTTGCTTCTGGGCATGAGGAGTTCTATGCAGTCGAAGATGGTAACCTTCACCTTGTTGTACTCGATAGTGAAACTATAAGTCGTTCAAGTAGTGGAGCTATGGCACAATGGTTACGTAAAGATTTAGCTGCCAACAAAAAACCATGGGTTATTGTCGCGTTTCATACACCTCCATATAGCGATGGTGGACATAAGTCAGACAGCTGTTGGGATAGTCGTGGAAGGCTTTGTGATATGAGAGAGACTTTTGTACCGATATTTGATGAGTTTGGGGTTGACTTAGTTTTAAGTGGACACTCTCACGGCTATGAGCGTTCAAAACTCATCATAAATCATCTAGGAAAAAGTGATACTTTTTCTAAAAAAAATATCCTACAAGATAGAAAAACAGACTATATAAAATCATTGACAGAGAAAAAAAACAGTGGCACAATATACCAAGTTTGTGGCTCTTCATCAAAACTAGATGGAGCAACTTATGCACACCCTGCACTGCCTTTCTCACTAGCACAGATGGGTTCACTCATAATAGAGCTAACATCTACGACTCTCACATCAAAGTTTTTAAATATTGATGGTAAAATTGCAGATGAATTTACAATAACAAAAAAATTAGGAAAAAATAATGAAAGATAAGATAAGCATAGTCATTTTAGCTGCTGGAAAAGGTAGCCGTATGAAGTCTCCAAAGGCTAAAGTACTCCACTCTATCAGTGGGAAACCTATGCTTTATCATATCATCAAAGCTTCACAAGAACTCTCAAATGACATTAGTGTTGTTATCGCTCACCAAAAAGAGGAAGTACAAGCACAAATGGAGTCACACTTTGATGACATAAATTTTGTTGTTCAAGATGCAAAAAATTTTCCTGGAACGGGTGGTGCTATGAAAAATGTAGCACCTAAGAACGAGAAAGTTCTAGTACTTAATGGCGATATGCCACTCATAACAGCTGATGCTCTGCAAGGATTTTTAGATACAGATGCTGATGTTATCATGTCTATTTTTGATTTAGAAAATCCTACTGGGTATGGTCGTGTTATCATCGATGACAACAATCAAGTACAGTATATAGTAGAGCAAAAAGATGCAAATGAAAAAGAGCTACTCACTACTACTGTAAATGCAGGTATCTATGCTTTTTCAAAAACTGTCATAAAAAAGTACATTCCCTTACTTTCAAATGATAATGCACAAGCAGAGTACTACCTAACTGATGTCGTAGCAATGGCAAAAAAAGATGGACTAAGCATCGCTCCCTTACTTGTAGATGAAGAGCATTTTAAAGGTGTAAACTCTAAAGTAGACCTCAGTGACTCAGAAGAGATAATGCAAAATAGAATCAAAATAAGATGGATGAATGCAGGTGTCATCATGCAACTACCATCAACTAGCTATATAGAATCCACTGTCGCGTTTGAGGGTGAGTGTATCGTTGAAAATGGCTGTCGTATTTGTGGAGAGACACTTATAAAAGAGTCACACATAAAATCAGGTTCAGTCATAGAAGATTCCATTGTTAAAAACTCAGATGTAGGACCACTCGCACACCTTCGCCCTGCATCATACATACAAGACTCACACATAGGAAACTTTGTAGAAGTGAAAAAATCATCACTCAAAGGTGTAAAAGCTGGACATCTCAGCTACCTTGGTGACTCACAAATTGATGAGGGTACTAACATAGGAGCAGGAACTATTACTTGTAACTATGATGGTGTTAAAAAGTATAAAACCATCATCGGGAAAAATGTATTTATAGGTAGTGACACACAACTTATAGCCCCTCTAACCATAGAAGATGATGTTATGATAGCTGCGGGAACTACAGTGCCAAGTGGTCTTGTAAAAAGTGGTGTTTTAGCACTAAGTCGAACGAAAATGCGAACTGTAAAAGACTACTTCTACAAACACTTTAAGAAGTAAGAGATCATAACTAACTTATCTAAGTATAGATTAGATAAAATTATAAAAATAAATAAAAAGAATTAAAACTTATGAATATTCCAGCTACTCTACTGCAAAACAGAAAAATCCTTTTAGGTGTTACAGGCTCTATTGCTTGTTATAAGTCACTTGAACTCGTACGACTTTTTGTAAAATCAGGAGCTGAAGTTCGTGTTGTGATGAGTCAAAGTGCACAGAAGTTTGTCACAGCACTTACATTTGAAACACTTACATCAAACAGAGTTTTAGATGATACAAACGAGTCGTGGGTTAATGACTTTAACCACATAAAAATGACAGAGTGGGCAGATGTTTTTGTCATTGCTCCTGTAACTGCAAACACTATGGCAAAACTCGCTCATGGTATCGCCGATACAATGTTACTACAGTGTGCCCTCGCGTTTAGTGGCAAAAAAGTTCTTGCACCTTCAGCAAATACAAATATGATACATAATCCAATCACAAATGAAAATATAAAAACCTTACAGAGTGCAAATTATACTTTTGTTCAAACGCAGGTAAAAGAACTCGCTTGTAAAACTGTTGGTGATGGGGCGATGGCTGAACCTATTGATATCTTTTGGGCTATTACAAGAGCACTGTTTCAAGAGGAGTTTTGGCTTGGTAGAGGTGCTGTAGTAACAGGTGGTGGCACTATAGAGAAAATAGATGATGTGCGTTTTATCTCTAACTTCTCAAGTGGCAAGATGGCATCAGCTTTAGCTACTGCCTTATATTGTGTGGGTGCTGATGTATCGCTAGTGAGTACAAAATTTGATTTAGATTTAGCATCTGAGATAAACATCATACAAGTACAAGAGACAGAGCAAATGTATGAGTCTGTAGTAAAAAGTACACAATTTGCAAAAAAAGAGAGAGTGAAAAAACCATATCTTTTTATGGCAGCAGCTGTCAGTGACTATGTTCCAAGTAATCAAGAAAAAGGTAAACTCAAAAAAGATAATATTGGCCAAGAGTGGCAACTAAAACTTATAAAAAACAGAGATATACTGGCATCAATAAACAAAGAAAACATCACAGTTATTGGTTTTAAAGCTGAAATGGACAAAACAAAAGCAAAAGAGAATGCTACAAAAATGCTAGAAAAGAAAAAACTAGATGCCGTTTGCCTGAACCTACTTACAGACTCATCAAGTTTTGGCACAGATACAAATGAAGTAGAGTTTATCACACATGAGGGCTCAGTACTCATACCCAGTGCGCAAAAACTCTCCATAGCGTTTGAGATTCTTCGTAATGCAAAAAGTGTATAAGGACTTTTATGAATAAAGCAAAACATATAGCCATCATTATGGATGGTAATGGTCGTTGGGCAGAAGCTCAAGGAAAAAAAAGAGTTAAAGGGCATGAAGCCGGGGCAGATGTAGTAACAGACATCACAGAGTACTGTGCTAATGATTCTAAGATAGAGAGACTCACTCTTTATGCTTTTTCTACTGAAAACTGGAAACGCCCTCGTCTTGAAGTGGAATTTTTAATGAAACTTCTCGACACTTACTTTAAGAAAAAACTAGATACCTACCTCAAACATAATGTTCGTTTTGAAGCCATAGGTGATCTCAGTGCTTTTTCAAAAAAACTACAAAAAACTATCAAAATGGTAGAAGAGACAACGGCTCATTGTGATGGTCTTATACAGTCACTTGCTCTGAACTACGGTTCACAAGATGAGATACTTCGGGCAGTCAATAGTCTCAAAAACTCCAAAGATGATATAACACTGGAGATGTTTAGCTCTGCAC
>DQSP01000215.1 GCA_015663215.1 Sulfurimonas sp. | reverse complement strand
GGTGTCTCTGTTTGTGGATGGGAATTATAGGGGCTTAGTGCTTAGAGTTTGCTTAATGTTTAAGGGGAATTGGGAATTGTTTTTTTGTTTGTTTTTGTTGCATGTAAATAGTGGCTAGGATTCACAAATCCAGCCACCACCAATCAGCTTATCATCATCATAAAACACAGCTGCTTGACCAACAGCTACACCAAATACACCATCCTGTAAGCTAACTGATGCTTTACCATCTTTTATCACCACATGACAATTAACTGCTGTTGTTCTATATCTAAGTTTTACTGTTGTATCAAATTCAGTTACATCATTAAACATATTTAAGTTATCTAAAACTACTGAGCGACACTCTAAATCTTCTTTTTTACCTACAACTATCTGATTCTTTTTAGGATCTATACTTAAAACAAAATGTGGGTCATGAGCACCTTTAACTGTAAAACCCTTGCGTTTACCTATTGTATAGTGCATATAACCTTTATGTTCACCTACTACATTACCTTCTTTATCAAGTACATCACCCACTTGATCCACATTTACATGCTTCTTGAGCACATCTGTGTAAGTAGTTTCAACAAAACAAATTTCGCTTGATTCAGCTTGGGATGAAAATGATTCTAAACCCTCTATAGAAGCAGCTTGTGCTTTGATATCTTTTTTATGAAGTTCACCTAATGGAAACTTTAAACGAGGAAGCATCTCTTTTTTTACATAAAACAGAAAATAGCTTTGATCTTTTGTATCATCTTCTGCTTGGTAAAAATATTCACCATCAGTTTTTATATAGTGACCCGTTGCTAAGTACTGTGCTCCGACCGTGTCTGCAAAATCTATCATCTCACCAAATTTCATAGTACGATTGCAAAGTGCACATGGATTTGGTGTTTTTCCCTCAGCATATGTATCTATAAAAGGTTGATATACATTTTTTTTGAACTTTTCTTGCAAGTCTAATACATGAAGTTTGACACCTATCTTATCTGCAGCTTTTTGAGCACGAGCTTGATGTATCTCATGATATCCTGGTTTTGAGTGAAGTTTCATATATAAACCTTCCACTTCATAGCCTTGTTCTTTTAACATTAATGTCGTGATAGTAGAATCAACACCACCACTCATTCCAACTAATACTTTTTCTTTCATTATTTCCTCAAACTTGATAAAGACTTATAATAACTTGTATTTTTAAGTCCTGCATCTTCTAAAACTTTTAATTGACTTGATAGTGAAACTTCTATCTCATCCACTACCTGTTCAAACTCATCTGTTAAACATATTAGTGTTAAATCTTCCTGATCAATCATACCTTCATTTAGAAGTTTATCTTCAATAAACTTTAATAAAGGTTGATAAAAATCACTACCTATCACAAAAATTTTCACACCTGTTACTTTTTTTGTTTGCACTAAAGTTAATGCTTCAAAAAGCTCATCTAATGTACCAAATCCACCTGGGAAAATCACATAAGCCATTGAATATTTTACAAGCATCACTTTACGTGAAAAAAAGTAATCAAAAGTAAGTTCTTTACTTGTATATGGGTTTAAAGCTTGCTCAAAAGGGAGATCAATGTTTAGTCCAATAGATTCTACCTCATGCCCATATGCACCTTTATTTGCAGCTTCCATAATTCCAGGACCACCACCAGTCATTATATTATAGCCTCGATTAGCTAAAAGAGAAGCTAATTTTTTTGCCTGATTATAATATTTAGAATCTTTTTTAGTTCTTGCACTTCCAAAAATAGTAACAGTTGGCCCTAAGTCACCTAACTCATCAAAACCCTTTACAAAATCAGCAAGAATTTTAAATACACTCCATACATCAGCAGACTTTATATCTTTTATATATTTCTTTGCTAATTGATTATCTTTATTCATATTATTATGACTTTAACTGTGTCAGTCTCTCTTTTTTACTGCCAATAGTTGTAATTTGAACACCAAAATTTCCATCAACTATAACAACTTCACCCTCTGCAATCACATGGTTATCTACCAAAATTTCCAATGGATCATTTGCCAGTTGATTTAGTTCTATCACTGAGCCTATATCCATATTTAGAACATCTTTTAACAACATTCTTTTTTTACCTATTCTTACTCTTACAGGAAGTTTTACATCCATAATTAAAGATATATTATTAAGTTCATCAGTATTTAGATGTATGTCTCCAGAAGAGCAAGGAGCAGAGTCTGAGCTCTTATTTTCCTCAATATCAACTGTAGAATCACTAGCAGTTTTACCATCAATTGCATCACTGAATTTTTCATCAACAATAAACATTAAAAGAGAATTTAATGAGTCAAGATTAAATTTATACACATACATTTTAGCAAAATCTTCTAAGCTCACTTCTCCTTCATCCGTAACATTTTGGACATCAGAAACACTAAAAGATAAAATTGGTAACTCTTTTTGTGCAGAAAGAGAATTTGAAATTGCACCAAAAATATTTGAAATAATTTCTTTGGCTGCATCAATATCATCTTCATTTACATCTTCTCTATCGCTTGCCTCTTCTCCCATCATCATATCAGATAAGGATGCTGCTAAGTTTGGTGGTAGAGCAATCATTACATTTGCATCAATATCTCCACTTACACTTACTTTTACAAGTACAATAGGAGGAACAATATTTGAAATAATACTTAACTCTTGTTCTTCTTTTAATTCCAAAGATGGAGCAACTCCAACAAGTGCTTCTATTGTTGCTGCTGTTTCATCTTCAAATAGTTTCATAAACTCACTCATCATTAAACTCCTCTAAGTCATCTTGTTCTATGTCATTTATAATCTCTCGTACACCAGATATTTTATCTTGACGCTGCTTCTCAAAACTCTCTAGTGCACGTTTAACTGCATCTTTTTCTGTATCTATAACTTCTGTAATTGCTATTGACTTTCTAAATCTACGAAGACCTATTTCACCACGAAATCTTTCTTTACCATCTACACTAACAGTCACAATATCATCTGCCGCACTTGAGAGTCTTAGTACATCACCAATCTGTATCTCTAAAATATCAGCTAGTGTTAAGTCTGCATTTCCTAAGTTTGCTTCTATATCAACTTTTGCACCACCCAGGAGTACTTGAAGTTCAGCATTTCTACTTTTTTTAGAACTTGTCTCATTAAGCATCAAGTCACGAGAAGCTAGTTTTGGCAACACTGGTTCTAATGCAATAACAGGATAACAGATATTCATCATACCTGAACTGTGCCCAATTATTATCTCCATAACAACCATTACAACAATCTCATTTTGTGCAACAATTTGCACAACATTAGGACTTGACTCTTTAGACTCAATAGTTGGATAAATATCCATAACAGGTCCCCATGCCTCTTTAAGTGTACTCATCATAACACGCAATATTGTTTCAAATAGTGAAAGTTCTATATCTGAGAACTCACGACTTGCATCAAAAGGCTCCCCTTTTCCACCAAGTAAACGATCAAGCATAGGAAAAGCAATAGATGGATTAATTTCAATAATACCACTACCTTCTAAAGGTTTAACAGAAAAAACATTAAATGAAGTTGGATTTGGAAGAGACATCAAAAACTCACCATAAGTCATTTGGTCTACTGAGTGAAGCTGTATCTCAACAATAGAGCGCATAATAGCTGAGATTTGTGAAGCTAAACTTCTAGACATCTTATCATGTACACCTTTGAAGGCACGAAGTTGTTCTTTTGAGACTCTATTTGGTCTTTTAAAGTCATAGAGTGTAACTTGTCTCTGGGGAAGAAGTCCTTCATCACCAGTTTCTAGGACATCATCACCCTCATCATCAACTACATCGAGTAGTGCATCGATCTCTTCTTGGGAAAGTATATCTGCCATTCTATGCTCCTATACTCTCTTTAATCTTTTGTATAACTGACTTATGAATCTGTGAAATACGAGACTCTGTTATATCTAAAATATTACTAATCTCTTTTAGTGTCAATTCTTCAAAATAATAAAGTTGAATAATCATCTGCTCTCTCTCTTTATATGCACCTAAAATTTTCTTTATAACATCTACAAGTTGATCTTTTTCTACCTCAGCCAAAGCTGCACCCTCATCACCCACATGAAGTTGATCATGAAGGGGCATAACAGCATAAATACTCGAAGCGATTCTAGCATCATGTACCTTTTCAACACTCTCTTCTAATAACTCAGCTAATTCTGCATCAGTTGGCTCTTCATCATGAGTAAGTAGATGTTCTTCAACTATATAGTCTATTGCTTTGACAAGTTTACGACTCGCTCTACTCAGAATATCTAAACTTCTAAGATAATCAAGCATAGCACCATAGACTCTTTTTTTAGCATATCCCCAAAAAGAATCATTAAGTGCCTCATCGTAACGACGTGCAAGCTTGATAAGCTCTTCTGTACCAATGGCTGAAAGGTCTGAGAAATCAACACTACTTGGAAGTCTCTCTTTGAGTCTGTATGCCATGGCTTTAACTGCTGGAAGGTACTGAATAGCTAATTCATCTTCCTTATGTTTCAATTCATCTGTATAGGCATTTGCGGTCATGCTGCTAATCCATCATGCTCATCTGAGTTCATTTTAATTGCTGCATCAGTAATTTTAATAGCAGAATCAATTAATCGTTCTCGCTTATTTATCTCTTTTACAAAAATATCTAAATCATTTTCATGTCTGTCTCTAGGAAAATCATATGACCTTGCTGTTAGAGTTTTATAGTAAAATGCAATTATTACATGTGAAAATAAATAAAAGAAAATTGTAATTAATGACGTGTAGACAAATAGCCCACTCGCATCAAAAGATTTTAATATTCCAAAGATTATTCCGACGAAGAACCCTAGAACTGTAAAAAAATAAACATAATTTTCACCTAACATTTACTACCCCAAACTCAATTAAAAATGCTGTATAAGTCTCTTAAACAAACCAGAGAGACCACTTTCATTGGAACTAACCAGCACATTTCGTTCCAGCTTACTTAGTATTTTCATAACAATTACTTCTATATCTCTTGCAGGTTGTGAAGCTGGATACTGTGAACAAAAAAGTGCTCGTTGCTTTACAGAAGATGAAACCTTAATATCAGAATTTATTTTTCCCATAAGTTGGAGGTTAAGATTAGACTTAATGTTAACACTAGCAACTTTTTTTATTTTTTCAAATACACCAACTGCCTCTTTTTCATTTTTGACTTGGTTCATTATCATACTTACATCATCACGAAGTGTTGCAATTGTTTTTATGGTTGCATAAGCATCTGTAATTGCAGCAGGATCAGGTACAGTTACCACTATAACATCATCTGCTGCATTTAAAAACATCTGAATATGTTCGCCAATGCCAGCACCTGTATCAATAATCATAACATCAAGCTTATCTAAAACTTTTGCTTCTTCCATAAAACGTTCAAAAAGAGCTACATCTGAGTACTTTAGTATCTCATCACCACTCTCTCCAGGAATCAAAATCAAGTTTCTTGTGATGGGAATCAGAATGTCATTAACACTTGCTTCACCTTTGAGTACATGTAAAATATTTTTTTTAATTTTAACATTAAACATCACATCAAGGTTTGCAAGACCAATATCTGCATCAAAGATACCTACATTTAAACCTTTTTGAGAAAGTGCATAGGCAAGGTTGGAGCTAATTGTACTTTTACCAACACCACCTTTACCACTTGTAATAGTGATAAAACGTGTTTTTTTAGAGCTACTTTTTGTTCCCTTACTATTTGAAGCGACTAGTTCTTCAAGCTTTTGTGCTTGATGCCCTATCATGCTTTGCTCCTATTAAAACCATTGAGTAAACACTCAACTAAAAAATCACTACTCGCACATACTAAGTCTTCAGGTACTTCTTGTCCTACTGAAAAGTAAGATATAGGTTTTTTCGTCTCATAACCAAGTGAAAATATATTTCCAAAACCCATAGTCTCATCAAGTTTTGTAAACATCAAACTGTCAATCCCTAATGTAGAGAAATTATCATATGTAACTTGCAGATCTTCATATTTAATTGAACTTGGCATTACGAGAACTACTTCCACTTCAAATGCTGTAGTGTTTGCATCTAAACACTCATGAATTTTTTCTATTTTACCCTTATCATAAGGAGATGAACCCATAGTGTCAATTAAAATATAGTCACAATAACGAAGTGAATCTAAGGCACTTGTAAACTCAGGAGGATCAACAACAGTCTCTATTCCTAACTTCATCATTCTTGCATACTGCATCAGCTGTTCAACTGCACCAATTCTGTATGTATCAAGTACAACTAAACCAACCTTATGCTTTTTTTGCAATAAAAAAGAGTAGCGCGCTGCAAGTTTCGCAATACTAGTCGTTTTTCCAACACCAGTTGGTCCAACAAGCATAATCACCTTTTTGGTACCTACACTCAAAACTGCTTCTCTTCGTATCGGGACCATTTTTCGAAGTATAGTTTGAAAATAACGCTTCACAGTTACAGAATTTTCACGCATCTTAAATGGCATATGTTCTAAAGTGATTTTCATCAACTCATCAAGATGTTTTTTATTCATTCCACTTTGAGAAGCAAGACGATAAATTTCTGCAAATTCTGAAGGAATTTGACTCTCTATATCTGGTGATTTTTCATCCCAAAACATGTTTTGAATGATTTTTACTTTATCTGTGAGTTTATTTATCTCTGATTTTATCTCTTTAAGTTCTTTTGGTTCAACAATAGGTACTGTAACCGCGGGAGCCACAGAAGTTTGTCTGGGGGGTCTCATATACTCTGCAATTGGGTCATCTGCCACACGAGATACTTTTGCTATCTGTTGAGCTGCATTTGAGAGGTCAAAAAGAACATCTTGACTCTCTTGCTTTACTGGTCGTTGCTGAGATAAAGGTTTTAAGTCTTTTTTATATGTAGAGGGAAGCATATCTTCTTCTATCCCAATAATAATCTCATAAAGTGCATCTTTTCCAAAAGCTTTTTTACGAACTTCTTTGGTTTCAATCAGCATACCCTCATCACCAATCTCTAGCTTTGCCTTTTTAAGTGCTGCAGATGGCGTTGCACCTGTAAATGTTAGTATTTTCATAAATGCAGACCTGAAAGTGGGATAAGAACACTCTCTCGCTCCATCCATGCAGGATGTGGCAGTGTTAATTTTTCACTTTTCATAACTAAATCATCGAAAAATATAATATCCAAATCTAAGGTCCTTGGGGCATTTGCAAAACTTCTTTTTCTGCCAAATTTTTTCTCTAATCTCATTAAATAAGCTAAAAAAACTTTCGCGTTCATTGATGTTTTTATCACAACTGTTGTATTTAAAAAATCCTCTTGCTCAGTAAAACCAAAAGGAGGATTTTTCAAAATCAACGATGTTTGTGTAAGTGTTACTCTCTTATCTCTTTGTATTTCAAAAAAAAGATGCTCAAATCTACGTTTAACATCTCCAACATTACCACCAACACCTACAATAACTCTATGTCTGTGTGATGAAGTCTGTTTATTTTTCCATGGAAAATGCTCTGAGTAATACACACTGAGTGTTTCACTTAAAGAGCGTTTTAAAGGCATCAGTTGCGTTTACTTCGCTTGTCTAGCTTGAGCTTCCTGAGCTGCTTTTAACTCATTCATAATCTGAAGCATACCCATCATCGCTAAGTGATAACCAAAAGGACCAAAACCTACAACTGATGAAGCACACACAGGTGCAATCATATTCTCTTTTCTAAACTCTTCACGTCTGTGAATATTTGAGATATGTACTTCAATAGTTGGAATAGCAACGGAACTTATTGCATCACGAATAGCAATAGAAGTATGAGTATAAGCCGCTGCATTGATGATAATACCATTAGCTTCACCATAACACTCTTGAATCTTATCAACAAGTTCACCTTCTAAGTTACTTTGAAAAAATTCTATCTCTGCACCATTTTGCTCTGCAACTTCTTTCATTTGAGCATGAATTTGCTCTAGTTTCATTGGACCATAAATATTTGTCTCTCTTACACCTAGCATATTTAAGTTAGGACCTTGAATAACTACTATTTTCATTAATTAACCTTTTAATCTTATTTATAGCCATTTTATCGAAATTAATATTAAAAGTGTATAATCGGGCTTATAGATTACAAACAAAGATGAGATTAATGCAAATAATAACACCCCATTTTATATATTTTAAAGATAGAATTAGCACAAACCTCTCTATCGCTTATGATAATACGATAGAAAAAATAGCCCCTATTGAAGAACTTCGAGAAGAATTTCCTGATGCTAAAGTAACAACACTGAGAGAGAACTCTCTTTTAATGCCTGGACTTATAAATGCTCATGTACATATAGAGTTCTCAGCAAACAAAACACACCTAAGCTATGGTGATTTTATGTCATGGTTATATAGTGTTATAGAAAATCGTGAAGAGCTTATAGGCGGATGTAATGAAAAGTGCATGAGCAAAGCAATTGACTCTATGCTCCAAAATGGCATCACTACATTTGGAGCTATCAGTTCACATGGTATGGATTTAGAAGCATGCGAGCATGCTAAACAAAATGTTGTTTATTTTAACGAACTTATAGGCTCACAAGCAACGATGGCGGACTCTCTTTTCACCGACTTCTTATCGCGTTTGAATGCAAGTAAAACTGTTAAACGCGACGGGTTTCAAGCGGGTGTTGCCATTCACTCTCCTTATGCTGTGCATCCTGTGCTTATCAAAAAGGCACTTGGTATTGTCAAGAGTGAAAAGCTTCCACTCACTGCTCATTTTATGGAAAGTCAAGCTGAACGCGACTGGCTTGACAAAAGTGATGGAGACTTTAAAAAGTTTTTTGTTGACCTACTTAAACAAGAGAAAAATGTTAGTGATGCTCCTGAATTTTTAGAGCATTTTGAGGGAACACCTACACTTCTTACCCATGGTGTCCAAGCGAGTGATGAAGAGCTCGACATCATTAAAACAAGTAAACATACTATCATTCACTGTCCTATCTCTAACCGTTTACTTGGCAACCCTACTCTTAACATAAAAGCTTTAAACGATAAAAAGATACGATGGATAGTAGCAACAGATGGACTTAGTTCAAACTATAAGCTTGACCTCTTTGAAGAGATGAAGATGTCTCTTTTTATGCACTCTGATGCACCTCTACTTGAATTTGCAAAAGCACTTATAGATGGTGTAACTATTAACGCAGCAGATGCACTTGGAGTAAATGCAGGTGAAATAGCAGTAGGGAAAAATGCTGATATGATTATCCTTGATTTAAAAAGTGAACCGAGTAAAGAGTTAGCTATTCACATCATACTACACCGTTACAATATATCAAAAGTTTACATTCAAGGTAAACTAGAAAAGGAAAACTCAATATGAACTTTATAAAAAAACTATTTTTACCTATCACAATCCCTATGAAATTTATTCAAGAGCACTTCAAGGCTATGATATTTCTACTCATACTCTTTTTGCTCTTCGCACCACAAGATGAGCAGAGTTTAAAATCAAATAACCTTCAAGAGATAAACCTAGTGGGTCCTATAATGGATGCTACAGATATAGTAGCTAAGATAGATGCAGCAGCTGATAACGACTCCATAAAAGGGGTGCTTTTAAGTGTGAACTCTCCTGGTGGTGCAGTCGCACCCTCTATAGAGATAGCTTATGCTATAAAACGATTAAAAGCTAAAAAACCTGTTGTTGCTTATGCTAAAGGGACAATTGCGAGTGGTTCTTACTATGCTAGTATTTGGGCGAACGAGATTATAGCAAATCCAGGTAGTATGGTTGGGAGTATCGGTGTTATCATGAAAGGTGCAGACCTAAGCGAAATAATGCAAAAAATCGGTATAAAAACACAAGGTGTTCATGCTGGAAAATATAAAGAGTTAGGTACAACGGATCGACCGTGGAATGATTATGAAGTTAATGAGTTAAACAAGGTCATTCAAGGGACTTATGATATGTTTACTGCAGATGTTGCCCAGGCGAGAGATTTAAATCTTACCAAACGCGACTTCTTTGCAAATGCTCATATATTTACAGCCAAACAAGCTATGGAAGTTGGTTTAGTTGATTCTCTAGGTGTTGGATACGATGCAAAAAAGAGAGTAGTTCAACTGAGTAAAGTCCAAAATCCTGTATGGAACAAAGAGGACAAGTTTGATAAGTTTATGAAAAGAATATCAGCATCAACAGCTGTAACACTCCATACTTATTTTCCAAGTATGGTTTTACGATAAGTTTTTTCACTCAAAATGAGTGAGTTTTATAACTCACTCACCTCTACCACTACATCTAAGTTTTCAAAGATTCTTTTTACTCTATCTTGCCACATCTCACCAAACTCTTTTACATCTTGGGCAGTTGCTTCACCTGAACCTAGTTTTTTCATCAGCTGCATCATTTTTGGGTTTGGTTTTACTTCTTGAGGATTATAAGTCACATCAACACTTTTTCCATTATCTACTCGTGTAAATCTCACTGAAGATTTTATATCTGCATTAAAGAACATAAGCGAGTGACGGGCAAACTGACCTTGTAAACCTTTAAAACCACTTTTATCTGTTGCTCCTGTGATTTGAGAGATCACATTTCCTATAACTCCAGCTACACCATCCTCTAAAGACTCTTCAAACTCTACTTTTATGTTGCCACGAACAGCTCTCTCGTTTGGGTAAAGGACTTTGAGTGCTTCTAGTGTAACTATATATGCTCCTGCTACTGTTGGGCAAGAGTGTCCTGCAGATTTTACTACATCAAGGTATGAGAACTCATACTCTCCCATAATAAATGCACCTAAAACTTGTGAAAGTGGATCTTTAACTTTTATAACTTCTATTGTATTAAAAAAATCTGGATAATTCATCTTATATTTTCCTTGTTTATAACTTTAGCATTTATACGAACTGCATCACTCTGCACTTCAAACTCATCCCCAACACTTAAAGTTGCTATGTCTATCACTTTTGCATTTTGGGAAAGTTG
>DQSP01000094.1 GCA_015663215.1 Sulfurimonas sp. | reverse complement strand
TCTTTAATCATCAACTCTTTATTGTAAGAATTCATTCTACTTACTATTTTAAAAGCTCCTGCAAGACCTGAAGCCATCTGTGCGTTTATCTTGTCTATCTCTATGATTTTATCTGCCACAAAAGAGTAACCATGTCCATCTTTTGCATGAAAGTGTTTGTAGTTTCTAGCAAATACACCTATGAGTGAGCGCACAAGGTTTGGTACTTTTTCATCATAAGCCGCATCGTTTTGAAGGGCCTGTACTCTCTCAAGAGTCCCCTCTCTATGTGAAGAAGCTAAGATAGAAAAGTACTTGTTCATCACTAGTGTTTCTTCTTTATACTTTTCATAAAAATCAGCTAATGCCACTGTAACAAACTTAGGGTGAACATTTTCAAGTATATCTAGGGCAACAACTCTATCACTCATACTTGTCGACTCTTCATACTGTTTTTTTGCAAGCTCCGCGTTTGCTAAAGTCTCATTTGCATTGAGAGTACGAAGCACTCTGTTTTTGAGGCTGCGTTTACCCATACTTAAGCTATCTAACTCTGCATCTAGTTGATGATGTTCTTTGTAAAGTGCAAGAAGTTCTTTTTCATAGACAAGTGCTAAATGTTTTGCTAGTTTCTCTTTAGCTTCATATATCGGCTCAAAATCCACCTCATCTTGTCTCTGCATAAGTGTAGAAACAGATGGTAGTTCTAAAAGAAGTGCCTTATAGGAGAGGTCTCCATCTAAACGCAGTAGATGCCCAAAAGAGTCTGTAAATGCAGGATTTATTTCTGCACCTTGCATCATCGCTTCTATTGTTTCAATAGCAAATGCCTGAGTTGCTTCATACTTGATGAAACTATTTGTATCATGCTCTATCAAAAATGCGAAGTCTACATTCTCTTGTTCTATTATGATAGGAGCAGTAAATTCTCTATTTATAGAGAGTACTGGTTTTTCACTCAAATCCTTGTAAACAAAAGTCTCACTCTCTTTAGAGATAATAAGCATCTCATTTACTATTTCTTTGCCTTGTGCATCAAGAAGTGCTATCTTTAATGGATAGTAAAAAGACTTTTGCTCACTTCCATCTACCGCATTTGGAATGTTTTGAATAAGTGTCAAAGAGAAAGTTCCCTCACTAAACTCTTCACGCACAACAAGCTTAGGAGTTCCACTTTGATGGTACCAGTTTTTAAATGCACCGAGGTCTATTCCAGAAGCCTCGCTCATTGCCCATAAAAAGTCATCCGTAGTCACAGCTTGTCCATCAAAAGTCTCAAAGTAAAGGTCAGTCGCTTTTCGATAGTTCTCTTCGCCTAAAAGAGTATGTATCATTCTTATAACTTCAGCACCCTTTTCATAAACTGTAGCCGTATAAAAGTTGTTCATACTGATGTAAGACTTCGGTTGGATGGGGTGTGCAGTTGGTGAAGCATCTTCAACAAACTGGCGTTCACGAAGAGCTTTTACATCTTCTATGCGTTGTACCTCTTTTGAGTTTAAATCTGCTGAGAAACACTGGTCACGAAAGACAGTAAGCCCCTCTTTAAGTGTAAGCTGAAACCAATCTCTACAGGTGATACGATTTCCCGTCCAGTTATGAAAGTACTCATGTGCTATAACTGACTGTATTCCCATAAAGTTTGCATCACTGGCTGTATCTGTATCGGCTAAAACATAAGCAGAGTTAAAGATGTTAAGACCTTTGTTCTCCATCGCTCCCATGTTAAAACTATCTACGGCTACTATATTATAAATCTCTAAGTCATACTCCCGACCATACTTCTCTTCATCCCAAAGCATCGCCTCTTTTAAAGACCTCATTGCATGGTGGCATTTGGATTCATTACCTTTATCACAGTAGATATTTAGCTCTACATTTTCACCTGAGGCTGTAACAAATGCATCACTTATACTTCCTAAGTCCCCTGCTACTAATGCAAAAAGGTAAGAGGGCTTTTTATGTGGGTCAAACCAAGTAACACTATGTCTACCATCATCTAAATCTTTACTCTCTTTTTTATTACCATTACTGAGTAGTACTGGGTACTTTTCTTTATCTGCAATAACAGTAGTCGCAAAGACACTCATAACATCAGGACGGTCAATATATGGTGTAATACGGCGAAAACCTTCTGGCTCATTTTGTGTACAAAAAATATCGCCTGACTTATAAAGCCCTTCTAGTTCTGTGTTGTTTTGTGGGTATATTTTATTATTTATTTTGATAGTAAACGCAGATGGCACATTGAGTATAGTTAAACTCTCATTTTCGATGATATAACGGCTCTCATCTACTTCCAAGTCATTGATATATAGAGATACTAAATCTAAATCAATACTATCGAGTCTTAAGTTTTTTTCACTCTCATCACGCTTTAGTATCTCCATCGTAGTAGTCACTGAAGTAGACTCTTCAAATAGCTCAAACAGAAGGTTGATGTTTTGTATACTAAAGGCAGGTTTTTTATAGTTGTGTAGGTATATCTCTTTTATTTCACTCATATCTTCTCTTTATAATTTTTCACTCATTATAACAAAATCAAAATATAAAACTCGACATGGTTTCAATACTAAAGGAGACTTCTAAAGTTAAACTCCTTTAACATCTTTGTAAACAGCTCATCAAAAGGAGCTTCTATAATAAGCTTCTCTAATGTATAGGGGTGTTTGAGCTCTAAACGCAGGGCATGAAGCATAAGTCTATGTATATCATACTTTTCTCTGACAAACTTGTTATGCTCCCCTCTTCCGTACTTTGTATCACCCAAAAGATGATGGTTAATATGTTTCATATGACGACGTAGTTGATGTTTTCTACCTGTTTTAGGCTTTAACTCTACAAGTGAGTAACGCACAGTCTCATACTTTCCTACACTTGCGTTTAGCTCTACTTGACCCAAACACTTAAATGCAGTAATAGCCTCTTTTGCTTCTCTTGTTTGACTTTTATCTTTATGAGCAATTTTATCTAACTTTTCAAGAAGTGGATGTTCTATCACTCCTGCATCTTCTACATAACCTCGTCCAATAGCAATATATGTTTTTTCTATACTATGTGATGAAAACTGCTCACTCATAAGTTTTGCACTATGGGAATCAAGAGCAAAAAGAAGTACACCAGAAGTAGGTTTATCAAGTCTATGCACAGGATAAACCCACTGCCCTATCTGTTTTGATAGAATTTTCATAGCAAAATATATCTCATGTTTATCTATCATAGACTTATGAACTAAAAGCCCTGAGGGTTTGTTGATGACAACTAGATATTCATCTTTATAGAGTATCTCAAGCTCATAGTTTTCAAACATAAAAAAATTCTATTTTATACACTAAGCTTATCAAGGAGTTTTTGAAAATCTTTGATTTGGATCTTTTTTCTTGATAGTTCTATTATCCCATCTTTTTTAAGAGTTTGTAGACTTCTGTTGACAACTTTTCTTACAGATCCTACCATAGAGGCTATGTCATCGTGCTTGAGAGTATCTATCACTCGAAGATCAGCTTTCTTATCTCTATCTTGGTGTGTATATCTTGTAAAGAGCTGTACAATTCTCTGAAGAACATCATAAAAAGAGAGGCTAACTGCAAGCTCCTCTACAGAACGCAGTTTCTGTGCGAGATATGTATAGAAGTAACTTCTAAATGTTTCATCTTCTAAAATCATCTTCTGCACATCTGCAAGTGGCACCTCGATGAGCTCTACATCCTCTAGAACTTCTGAGAGGTACTCATTTTGCAATTGCTTATCGAGTAAAGAGACAACATCAAA
This sequence comes from Sulfurimonas sp., assembly GCA_015663215.1. Taxonomy (GTDB): domain Bacteria; phylum Campylobacterota; class Campylobacteria; order Campylobacterales; family Sulfurimonadaceae; genus Sulfurimonas. The sequence goes on along the minus strand of DQSP01000094.1, from coordinate 1,011 downwards.
CATATCCCCTCGTGAGAGAAGGTAGAGTACCTGCTCCTTTGAGCTATTAAAGTCTATCTCATATATTTTTACCTTTCCACTCATAATAAAGTAAAAATATTTTGATGTATCAACACTATTGAGCGGATCACTCCCTACGGAAAAATGTTTATATTTCTGTTTGTTTTGTAATGTAGGGAGATTTTGTACCTCTTTGAGGATAAGTTGGTTGGCTTCTTTTGGTGTATCATTTTCATTTGTCATACGATATGATACATCAATATACTAAATATCCAAAACTAGCTTTTCTTTGGCACAACTATATTTAAAACGCCATCTTTGTACTCACTCTTCATAGCACTCAAGTCAGCATCATCAGGCAGGACTAAAACTCTCTCAAAACGTTGATAGTAACGCTCTCTTCGTACATATTTTGTATCATTGTTATCGCTACTTTTTTCTATAACTGCCATAACATGAAGTCTGTTTCCCTCGCCTTTAATATTAAGCTCTTGCTCCTTTGCCCCAGGAATATTTAATGAAACTACATAACTCTTATCATTCTCTTGTATGTCGCTCAATGGTGAGAGACTCATATCTTTAAAAGCCTCTTGAAAAAATTTCTCGCTTGCAAACATAGAGTGAAAATCTGCAAAGCTTCTATTCATCTGCTCTTCAATATGTCGTATCTGCATATATGGGTCAAATGAGGGAGCATTTACAAATGCTACTGGCTGCTCCTTTAGTACCAACTGCTTCTCTTGCTTTGTTTCCATCGCATAAGCATATAAAAAATAACTCTGTAGCATAATCACTGCTGACATTACTACTAATGATAGATATATAAAAGGAAATCTTCTTTTCATCGCCTCCTCCTTATTTTTATTTGACTGCTATTGTTCTCGGTTTAGCTTTGTGTGTTTTCTCTAAAGAGATACTTAATCTTCCATCTTCAAACTTCGCATCAACTTTTTCACTATCTACACTCTCAGGCAATAGATATCTTCTCTCAAACTTTCCAAAAGCACTCTC
>DQSP01000075.1 GCA_015663215.1 Sulfurimonas sp. | reverse complement strand
TTGATGCAAGTAAAGCTCACGGTGTAAGTGAAGCTGCTGTAACTGTAAAAGAGTTAAAAAGTGCAAAATTTGACGAGACTGTTGAAATTGCAATAAACTTAAATGTAGACCCTCGTCACGCTGACCAGATGGTTCGTGGTGCAATCGTACTTCCTCATGGAACTGGTAAGACAGTTCGTGTTGCAGTTTTTGCTAAAGGTGTTAAGGCTGATGAAGCTAAGGCGGCTGGTGCTGATATCGTTGGTACTGATGAGTTAGTAGCTGATATCAAAGCTGGAATCTTCAACTTTGATGTAGTTGTTGCTGCACCAGATTGTATGGGTCTTGTTGGACAAATTGGTCGTATTCTTGGGCCAAAAGGTTTAATGCCAAATCCTAAAACAGGTACTGTAACTCCAGATGTTGCAACTGCTGTTAAAAATGTTAAAGGCGGACAAGTAAATTTCCGTGTTGACAAAAAAGGGAATATCCACGCGGGTATTGGCAAAGCAAGTTTTGGTGCAGAGCAAATTTCTGAAAACTTAAGTGCTTTTATTGTTGCGATTAATAAGCAAAAACCAGCTTCTGCAAAAGGTCGCTATATCAAAAATGCTGCTCTTAGTTTAACTATGAGTCCAGCTGTTAAACTTGATTTAGTAGAATTAGCAGACATTAAATAAGAGAGCAGATGCTCTCTTATTTATGCACTAAAACTTTTAGTTTGTGATGCAGTGCATCTTAAACTAAAGGTTTTCATTTTGAAAATCTGAATATTACTTGGACTAAAGATAGTTGGGGGTATGTATCGTGTTGATACTTAGCTTAATCGAGCCTTTCTCGCCCCTCTTGAAGTTATGTCTGGAAAGGAGAAATAAATGTTAAAATCAAGAAAAGCTGAGTTAATTGCAGAATTAACAACAGCATTTAGTGATACGACAGCAGTTGTTATATGTGATTACAAAGGTTTAACTGTAAGTGAACTTGAAGAATTACGTAGCAATGCTCGTGCTAAAGATACAAGTGTTCAGGTTGTTAAAAACTCACTTGCTACTATCGCATTAAAAAATGCTGATATGAGTGGTGTAGAGATTAAAGATACAAATATTTTTATTTGGTCTGACGACGTTATTAGTGCATCGAAAGTTGCTGCTGATTTCGCTAAAGGCAATGAAAAATTTGTTATTAAAGCTGGTTACTTAGATAAAGAAGCTGCAGACGTAGCTAAAATTGAAGCGTTCGCTAAACTTCCTGGTCGTGAAGAACTTCTTGGTATGCTTGCTGCTACTTGGATGGCTCCTGTTACGAATATCGCTGTTGGAATCGACGCTCTTAGAAAGAAACTAGAAGAAGAGGCATAGTCTAAACTTCTTGTGAAATAGTAAAATGTGTGAAATAAGTTCACAAGGGAAAAATAAATCGCACCAGTGCGATGAGCCTCCCGCTGAGGGAAACCTAGTGTTAACGTAGATAAAGGGACTTTGTTCCTTTATCGTACTAAACACTAAAAGGTTTCCTTGATTTTTGTAAAAAATAAAGGAATTATATTATGGCTGTTACTAAAGAAGACGTATTAGAATTTATTTCAAACCTATCTGTTCTTGAGCTTTCTGAGCTTGTTAAAGAATTCGAAGAAAAATTTCAAGTATCTGCACAACCTGTTGCTGTTGCTGGTGGAGCTGTTGCTGGTGAAGCTGCTGCTGAGAAAACTGAATTTGATGTAGTACTTACTGATGTTGGTGCTAAGAAAATTGCTGTTATTAAAGCTGTTCGTGCTCTTACTGGTCTTGGACTTAAAGAAGCAAAAGAGGCTTGTGAAGGTCTTCCATCTACAATCAAAGAGGGCGTAGATAAAGATGCTGCTGATGAAGCTAAAGCTGCTTTAGAAGAAGCTGGTGCAGTAGTAGAAGTTAAGTAATTACTTAACACTTTTTATGAGAGTCGGCATGTAAATGTCGCTCTCAAATTTTGGGCGCTTTTACGAAGAGATAGACTCTCTTGGTAAAAGTGCCCTTATGTCGTTTATAAGCACTATAAAATCGAGCTCTTAAAAGAGCCTCAAAATTAATCATTCAAGGACGCTTGAATTGATACAAATATTTACCGAGGTTAGCAAATGTTAAACACTTTATATTCCGGAAATCGTCTTCGTGTAGACTTCTCAAAAACTCCTCAAGAAATTGAAGTACCAAATTTACTTCAAATCCAACAATCATCATATAACACTTTCTTAATGTTAGATGCTAAAGACAGATCAGCTAGTGGTATTGAAAAAGTTTTTCAATCAGCTTTTCCTATTCATGATACTCAAAATAGATTGACTATTGAGTATGTAGGTAGTGAAGTTACAAACCCTAAGTATACTGTTCGTGAGTGTATGGAAAGAGGGCTTACTTATGCAGTAAGTTTAAGAATGAAAACTCGTCTTGTATTATGGGACAGAGATGAAAATACTAAAGAAAAACTTGGTGTAAAAGATATTAAAGAGCAAAATATATTTGTTCGTGATATTCCTTTAATGACTGATAGAACTTCTTTTGTTATCAATGGTGTTGAACGTGTAGTTGTAAACCAACTTCATAGATCACCAGGTGTAATCTTTAAAAAAGAAGAGTCAACAACAGCTGGAAATAAACTAATCTACACTGGTCAAATTATTCCAGATCGTGGTTCATGGTTATATTTTGAATATGATCCTAAAGATATTCTTTACATGAGAATTAATAAGCGCCGTAAAGTTCCTGTAACTATTATGTTCCGTGCTTTAGGTTACTCTAAACAAGACATCTTAAAACTATTTTATCCTATTCAAACGGTTACATTAGAAGATAACAGATTTACAATGGCATTTAATCCTAAAGATTATGCTAACCGTATCTCTTATGATTTAGTTGATCTTGATGGTAAAACACTTGTAAACGCAGGAAAAAGACTATCTGCTAAAAAAGCACAAAAGTTAATTGATGATGGCTTAACAAATGTTGAGTATCCATTAGAGGTTTTACTAGACCGTTATTTAGCCGAGGCAATTATTGATCCTGAGACCGGTGAAGTTCTTTTTGATGCAATGACTCATATTGATGAGACTAAGCTTAAGAAAATGACAGAAATTGGTGTAAGTGAATTTAAAATTGCAAATGATTTAGCTGAAGGTGTTGATAGTTCAATTATCAATGCATTTAATGCGGATGCTGACTCACTAAAATTACTCAAGCAGACTGAAGAGATAGAAGATGAGAATGATTTATCTGCTATTCGTATCTATAAAGTTATGCGTCCTGGTGAACCTGTAACAAAAGAAGCAGCTAAAATTTTTGTTAATCAACTTTTCTTTGATCCAGAACGTTATGACCTAACTCGCGTTGGTCGTATGAAAATGAATCATAAGCTTGGGATGAATATTCCTGAATATATAACAGTACTTACTCATGAAGATATTATTGAGTCAGTAAAATATGTTATAAAAGTTAAAAATGGTCAAGGTCATATTGATGACAGAGATCACCTTGGTAACAGACGAATTCGTTCTATTGGTGAGTTACTTGGTAATGAGTTACATAACGGTCTTGTTAAGATGCAAAAAGCTATTCGTGATAAACTCTCTACTATGAGTGGTCCTATGTCTGAACTTATGCCACATGATTTAATTAACTCAAAAATGATTACAAGTACTATTATGGAGTTCTTTTCTGGTGGTCAACTTTCTCAGTTTATGGATCAAACGAATCCTCTTTCAGAAGTTACTCATAAGCGTCGTTTATCGGCACTTGGTGAAGGAGGTCTTGTTAAAGAGAGAGCTGGATTTGAAGTACGTGATGTTCACCCAACTCACTATGGTAGAATCTGTCCAATTGAGACTCCAGAGGGACAAAATATTGGTCTTATTAATACACTTGCAACTTACTCAAAAGTAAACGATCATGGTTTTATTGAAGCACCATATAAAGTTATGAAAGATGGCCAAGTTACAAAAGAGATTGTTTATTTAACTGCAACTCAAGAAGAGGGTGTAAAAATAGCTGCCGCTTCAAATAAGTTAGATAAAGATGGTCAGTTTATAGAAGATTTAATTTCAATTCGTCAAGATGGTGAGATTTTACTTCAAAACCCGAGTGAGTGTCAGTATGCTGACCTTTCATCTCATATGGTAGTTGGTGTAGCAGCTTCACTTATTCCATTCTTAGAGCACGATGATGCCAATCGTGCTTTAATGGGATCAAACATGCAACGTCAAGCAGTACCACTTTTGAGAGCTTATTCTCCAATGGTTGGAACAGGTGTTGAAAAACTTGTTGCTCGTGATGCTTGGGAGTGTATTAAAGCTAAACGTGGTGGTAAGATAGAGAAAGTAGATGGTAAACATATCTATGTTATGGGTGATGAAGATGGAGAAATCTATATTGATTACTATCCACTTCAAAAGAACCTTAGAACTAACCAAAATACTTCTTTTACTCAAAAGCCAATTGTAAATATTGGTGATATTGTAAGTAAAGGGCAAATTATCGCTGATGGTCCAAATATGGATCAAGGTGAGCTTGCACTTGGAGTAAATGCGATGGTTGCGTTTATGCCATGGAATGGTTATAACTTTGAGGATGC